>JBGPTG010000041.1:0-15579 GCA_041490545.1 Gammaproteobacteria bacterium | reverse complement strand
CGGCACGATTCCGCGTACGTCGAGTTCCCAGAAACTCCGCAGCATGCCGATGGCGTTGACCGGAGATGTCGTTTGGCGAAGCAGGTGCTGGTGCTCGCGCGTTTGCTCGGCCGTCGCATCCGGCATGTGGAGCGAGGTGAAAAACTGGCTGTAGGCCGGGATTTCACTGGGCCTGCCGAGCTCGCTGGGCCAGCCGAGTTCGTGTACCTTCAGCCGGATATTGGCCTCTTCCATCTGTTCAGACGTGGTATTGCGCGCAAATCGTCCTCGGATCAAGCACCCCTGGAGAACGAGACGGGTCACCCTGTCTGGATGGCGGACGGTGTAGGCCATGGCAGTGCCGCTGCCCGACCCGGACATTCCGAATAGAACAAAACGCTCGATCCTGGCGGCTTCAACCACGGCCTCCAAGTCGTCCAGATACTTCTCGAAAGAGAAGTCAACCCGCTCGCGATCGGACAGACCGCAGCCGCGCCAATCGTAGCGAACGAGCGTGTGCCGCCGTGTGAGCATCGACAGCCACGGACCCCAGACCGGGCCATCCCAGTCGAAATTGAGGTGGTGGGCCCAGTGCTGCACCCATACCAGCGGTGTCCCGGCGCCGCAGGTCGCATAGGCGATGCGTACGCCGTCGCGACTCGTGCAGAAGCGAATCTGCTGCGCAGGGTGAGACATATGTAGGGCTCGGCGCAATCATAGCGTAAGGGGATCGTCGATAGATAAGGGATGCTGGAGAGACGCCAGCTCCGAGAACGCGTTCGTTCACGAATTACTCCTGCTCAAAGTCCAGCGGGTCGCGCCTGGATCCCAGGGTCCGCATGGTTTCGAATCCATTTTCCACCATGTCGCAGTACAGCTCCACGCAATTGCCGTCGGGATCAAAAAAATGGATGCTGCGTGTTGCGTTATGCTTAGTCGTGGACTCGATCGGCACCCCCATCGTCTTCAATTCTGCGTAAGCTGCCCGCAGTTCTTCAAGGCTCCCGAGCTGCCACGCCATGTGGTGCAGACCGGGCTGGGTCGCGTCGGGTGCTTCGCCGGTCGCCAGTTGAAACAGTGCCAGCTCGTGGTGCTCCCGGCCGAAGCTGAGGAACACCGCCGGCCGTTCCAAGAGCACGCCCTCGTGGACGACCTGTAGTCCCAAGGTCTGCGTGTAAAACTCCTTCGATTTGATGGCGTCCCGAACCTTCAACACGACGTGCCCAAGCTTAAGTGCCTGAATCATGATTTTCTTCCTCACCCAAGTCAGTCCGCCTTGATCCCGGCCGAAACGATGACCTGGTGCCAGCGCTCGGTCTCCCGTTTCAGGAAAGCCGCGGTTTCGGCCGGGGAGCCGCCGACCGGCGTGTGGGACAGATCGTGGAGCCTTTGCGCGACATCGGGCAACCGGAGCGTCTCGGCGATAGCCTGCGAAAGCTTGTCCGCGATCTCGGGCGGCGTTTTCGGTGGCGCGACCACCGCGAACCAGCTCGTGGCCACGAACCCTGGAAATAACTCCGACATCGCGGGCACGCCAGGCAACTCCGGAATGCGCCTTTCGCTGCTGACGGCGAGAGCCCTAAACTTGCCGTTCTTGATGTACGGCAATGAATTGCCGAGATTGTCGAACATCATGTCGACGTGGCCGGCGAGAAGATCGGTCGTCGCGGGCGCAAGGCCCTTGTACGGCACGTGCACGATACGGATGCCGGCAAGAATTTTCAGCTGCTCCATCGCAAGGTGCGGTATGCCGCCATTTCCCGCGGAAGCGTAATTAAGCTCGTCCGGATGCGCCTTCGCAAAGGCGATCAGCTCTTGCACGTTCGACATCTGGATTTTCTGGTGTACGACGAGCACGTGCGCCGTCTCGGCGATCACCGTCACCGGAACGAACGCACTCGGATTGAACCCGAGCTGCGGGTAGAAATCTTGGCTGGTTACGAGCGCCGGCGGCGGCGCGGCGAGCAACGTGTATCCGTCAGGTGCCGCTTTCGCGACGGCCTCCGCCCCGAGGGTCTGTCCGGCACCGGGCCGGTTTTCGACGATGACCGCCTGCCCCCATCTGGCCGCGAGCTTAGCGGCCACGATCCGCGGAATCGTATCAGCGGGGGTGCCGGCCGGAACGGGCACGATGATCTTGATTAGTCGGCTTGGGTAGTTGTTCTGGGCAAGCACCGTATCGTAGGCAGAGGCAAGAAACGCCACGGCCGCGAGAACGGGTAGCAAGCCCGTCATGGATTTGTTGAAGGTCTGCACGACGTGTATTCCTCGAGTGGTAGATGGCCAACATTGTGAAGTCGCTGCCGGCCCGAGTCTTGGGGCAGCGGTCACTTTCTTGGGGTGACAGAGGGGCAGAACGGACGCGCGAATGCCGGATCCGGCCGCGACCCGGGGCGGATGTCACGGATGCCGGCGCGCGACTGGCCGGATAGGAATCCCGGCGAGCCGCAGTTTCGGCGCAGCCTACGCCGCGCGCGACAACTCAGAAATCGATGCGGATCCCGACGAAGGCGCCTTTATCAACGTAAGGGCCGGTGTGGTTGATGAGGTCGGCCTTCACCCAGCGGTAGCCTGCATACAAGGTGCTGTTCCTCACCACCTCGATTTCGGCGCGCAGGCCGAGATCTAAAAATTTATCGCCGTCCACGAAGGTCACCACGCTGGGCGCGTAGAAGGCGTGCCCGCCGACTGCGAAGGAACGGTTGCCCGGGAACCAGCGCAGCTGTCCGCCCAGCCCCAGCGCGAGCAGGTCCTTGCCGCTGGCGTGAACCGCGTAGAACTTTCCGCCCAGGCCTGCGTCAAACCGCGAGCCGCCGGTCTCGGTCTCGCCCGAGGCGAGCACGCCGATGTGCGCGAGCCAGTTCTTGTTGTCCTCGTTGTACAGCCCGCCCAGGGACATTTGGGCGCTGCCCGCATTGGTGGCGTACTGAGCCTCGATGGCGTGGTTGGACAGATTGATGTCCATCGAACCGGCTGCAGCCGCAACGCTCGCGCCCGCGAGCAGTGCAAACAAGATCAAACGCATAAGCGTCCTCCAGGAAAAACGCGCATCGAAACTCTCACAGGGGCGGGAGAATATCCCATCCTTCGACGCTTGTCGCCGTCGGTCAGAAATCCCAGCGGTAGCCAATCGAAAAGAAACGGCGCCGGGTCTTCTCGTCGATTGTCGCGCTGCTCGTGCTGGTGCTCTCGGCACCCGCCTCGAACTCCAGCGACATGCTCGTCCCCCACCGGTAGCCGAGCCGCAGCGTGGGGGAGACACGCTGCAGGGTCGAGCCGTTGTCGTTGCTCTGTTGGTACCAGAGGACCGAGCCGTCCAGCGTCCAGCGCTCCGAGAACGGTGTGCGGCTGGCCAGGCGGGCGGCGTATCCACCGTAGCCGAGACCGGTGATCCGGCTCACCGAAGCGACACTCACGTCGCGCTTCGCGAACAGGCCGATCCCGATGATCTGGCCGGTGTACGTGTAGACGTAGCCGCTCCCGGGCATGCCCGGAACGTTGTTGGTTCCATCCGTGTGGGAAATGCGCGACGCGTGAACGTCGGCGCCTACCTGCCAGACGGCGCTGATCGGATGCGTCAGCCCGACGGAGGCAAGCGCGGACTTCGCGGTAAGGGCGAGCGCGCGCCGGCGCAACTCGTCTTCGCTGTAAGTATTGAGCAGCATCTGCACCGAGGTCGAGGCTTCCCCGAGCGTAGCGGTGCCCGTTTGCAGCGACGGTGTCATGCGGTAATCGACGAGAACGTTGAACGCAGTCTTCCAGGGCGCGAGCCAGTTCCCCTGCATCGTGCCGATGTTTATCCGGCGGAACACCGTGTCGTAGTCGACCATCGAGGCGAAGGAGCCCTGCTGCGCGAAGTAGCGCAGCTCCATGCCCGTGGCCTCGCGGTCGATGATGCTGTCGATCGTCTGCCGGATGAAATACACATTCCCGCTCCAGTGCTGATTCAGCGGACCGACCTCGACGTTGGTGCCGACGAAGCGGCGCTTCGAGTCGATGGTCACGCCGTAGTCGACCGGTTCGCCGCCGACCAGATTGAGGCGTAGCGCCGGCATCAGCCCGTATCCGAGCCAGGCGCCATCGAATCGACTGAGCACACCGCCCGTGTTGCCGGGTTGCCGCCCGAGCCGCGCCGAAGCGTCGCCGGGCTTGTACTTGTACTCGTAGTAGGCGGCATTGAGCCGGTTGACGTCGTGCTGCCCGCTGATGAAATTCTGCGTATTCATGTCGCGGAAAACGATGCGGTTGTCGTGCGTGTCATCGACGAAACGGGTACTGGCATCGACATTGGTGATGAGCGCCGACTGGTCGGTCAGCGACAACGTGGTCCGGTCCAGCGTATTGGCAGTCACCTGCGACGGCTGCTGCGTGTCGATCGTGCTGTTGCCGCGGTAGTAGAACTGCGACACGCTGCCGAAGCTGAACGAGCGCCATCCTCCCACCGTCTGCACGGCCGCCGTGCGCAGCGGCTCGGATTGCGGCGTGGACCGCAGGTTGGCCAGCCTCTGGCGAACGCGCCCGGAATCCTCACCCTCCGGATAGCGCTTGAGGTAATTCTCGTACTCGAGCCTGGCGCGCGCCGTATCGCCACGGCGCTCGTAGGCGAGGCCGAGAAACTCCTGCGCGTCGCGGGTGAATTCGTTCTGGGGCAAGGCGAGCAGTCGCGCGAAGGCGCGTACGGCCGCACCGTTGTCCTCCCGGGTGATTGCGCCGCGACCTTCGGCCATGAGCGCTTCGGCGCTGCCAGGCGCTGGCGCCCCGGGAGCGGGCGGCGCCGGGCGGATCACCGGGGCGGGCAGCGCCTGCGCTGCCGCGGGGGTAGCCGGCGCAGGCCTCGCTCCTTGCTGGGCTTTCACTACGTTTTCGCGTTCCGCGGGACGCACGGAAATGACGCGTGCTTCGCGAAACTTCCCCGCAAGCTGCTGTCGCGCGCGCTCCGCATCACTGCGGGTGTCGAAGAAGCCGAGACACAGTTGATAGCTGACCGCGTCTCCTGATTTCACCCGCCGCCAATAGACCGACTTGCCCCGCAAGCTTTCGGGCAGCGGAGTTGCTGGCCGCTGGGCCGTGTTCGCCGCCGTGGCCAGCACGACCACATAGAGATCCGCCGCCGGAGACTGGGCGCGCGCATCGATTGCCGGGAACGACAGCAAGACAGCAAGCGCGACAAAGCCCGCGAAGGGACCGCGCCGGACCATGTCAGGGTCCCGGACATGCCATTTTTGTGTCAGGGTTTTTCCCTGGCGGCTGGAGGATCTCCCTTTCCCTCCGAGGCAAGATCGAGTAGCAGACTGCGGCGATCCTCGCCAAGCCGGATCCGGGAGCGGACGGCGCGCTCGAACCGGATCTCCACGCAGACCGGATTGGGTGCAGCATCGCAGCGCGGATCCAGACTCACCCTCACCGTGAAGCGCGGCGCGGCTGAGTTCTGCGGCGATTGCCTGACTTCGTCGGCGGTCGGCGCGCCTGAGAAATTCTCCGGCGCGAGGGTCTGCAGATGGACATTGATAGTCTCGCCGCCAGCGGACGCGTAGTCGCGGATGTAACCCACCGGCCCGGTGAGGCGCACGCGGATGCGCGTCCCGGACTCGTGTCGTTCGATCGTGATGTCGTCGATCATTTCGGCAAACGCCGGCAGCGCATGCAGCGACGCGGCTACCGGGAGCACGGCGAGAGCCCTGCACAGATACATTCGTATCGCGCCGGAGCGGTCGTTCAGCGGCCTTGCCTCGCACACGTCTAGCCCCCCCAACTCTTGTAGGTTGAGCCTTGATTGCCCAAAGGCCGGTGGCAGCCGGACTGGGAGCAATCCGTGACCCCGGTGCTCTTTTGATGGGTCAAGGACTTCTTCTGCATGTTGCCGAGATAGGTCGTGCCGGTCAGGTGGCAGCCCCGGCACCAGCCCGCGCCATTGCCCTGAGTGTTGTTGTGATTCATTCTCTCCACTGTGAAACTAGTCGTGCTGGTGTGGCAGGCGTCGCAGCCCAGGCTTGTCCCGGCAAGCAGCTGGGACTCGTAGGGAATGTGGTTGGCCGGCTTGGCCAGGCCCGATCCCCCCGGGAAGTGACAGGTGGCACACGTTCCGGGCGTGACGCTGGCGTGACTGAAAGTCGCCGGCAGCCATGCGATGGTGCGGTGACACTGGTCGCACGAGGCCGTGGTGATGAGGTGTTTGGCGGGTTTTCCGGTGGCGGTGCTGCCGTTGTGACAGGTGGCACACGTTCCGGGCGTGACGCTGGCGTGATTGAAACTCGCCGGTAGCCACGCGGTGGTGCGGTGACACTGGTCGCAGGATGCCGTGGTCACGACGTGACCGGACGGTTTGCCAGTCGCGGTGCTGCCGTTGTGGCAGCTCGCGCAGGTCCCGGGGGTTACGGTGAGGTGGTTGAAGCCCGCGGGCACCCATGCGCTGGTGCGATGGCATGAATCGCAAGACGCCGTGGTCGCGACGTGACCACTGGGCTTGCCGCTCGCCATGCTGCCGTTGTGGCACGAGAAGCATGTGCCCGGCGTCACCGCAACGTGCGAGAAGCGCGCACCCGTCCAGGTGGCCGCGGAGCGATGGCAGACATCGCAGGAATCGGCTGTCTGTACGTGCCGGGCGGGTTTCACGGTGACGGCGGTGCGGCTGCCCGCGCGATGGCAGTAGCCGCACTGTGTCGGCGTTCCCGCCATCTGACCGCCGATGTGGCAGGTCTCGCAGGGTGTAACGGCGTGCGCGCCGGTGAGCGGGAACCTCGTGCGCAGATGGTCATAAGGGGCTTGTCTCTTTTGCTGGGCGGCCGAAGGAAGCGCCAGCGCCATGGCCGCAATCGACATGACACCGACAATCACGGGTCGTACGAGACGAGCTATGCGCGTAATGTTCATGGCGACTCTCCTCTCAGCGAAACGGACGCCCGGCAACTCCGGGCTTTATGGTCTTGAAGGAACTGCTGACGTGGCAGCGCTCGCAAAGCCGCCCGAACCCGCCGCGATGGACGTCGGCGTCCTCGTGGCAGCTCACGCAGGTGGCGGTGATGACCGCGCGTCCGCGAATCGGGAACTTGTGGCAAGCATGGCAATCGAGGCCCACGTGCTTGCCGTCGAGGACGAATTTGGTGCGCTTGTTGTGATCGAAATCCCACTGCATCCAGCTGCGCGCGTTGTGGCACTGCCCGCACAGCGTGCCGAGCCTGAGCTTGTGCTTGTCGTCCTTGCGGTGGCACGAATAGCAATCCGTCTTGGCGTCCTTGTACTGCGGCGTCGTGTGGCAGTCCTGGCACTTGACGGCGGTGTGTTTTCCGAGCAGCGGAAAGCGCGTCAGGCCGTGATCGAAGCGCGTCTGCCGCCAGTTGGCCTCGTTGTGGCACGACTCGCACTTCGGCCCAAGCTGGCCCTTGTGCTTGTCGTCCTTCTGATGGCAGGAGTTGCAGGCGGTGCCGAGCTGCTCCTTGTACAGGATTCCCGTGTGGCAGGTCGTGCACCTCGCCTGCGCGTGCTTGCCCCGCAGCGCATAGCGCGTGTCGCGGCCGTGGTCGAAATTCGTGCTCTTCCAGTCCTTCTCGACGTGGCAGCTCTCGCACTTCTCTCCGAAGCGGCCCTCGTGACCCTTCTTTGCATCGTCGTTCTTGTGGCAGGCGACGCAAGTGGTGGGAAGCTTGTCCCGGTACAGATCGCCCGTATGGCATGAGCTGCACCGGGCCTGGGCGTGTTTGCCTTTGAGGAGGTACTTCGTGTCTCGATCGTGGTTGAAGGTCGAGCTCGCCCAGCTTTTCTCGGTATGGCAGGTCTCGCATTTCGCGCCAAAGCGACCTTGGTGGCCGTTCTTCTGATCGTCGCCCTTGTGGCAGGCAATGCACGTCGTCGCGAGCTTCTCCTGGTGGAGGATTCCCGTATGGCACGACCGGCAGGAGGCAAGCTGGTGCCTGCCCTTCAACGGATACCTGGTGTCGCGATCGTGGTGGAAGGTCGTGGTCTTCCAGGACTTGTCGGTGTGACAGGTTGCGCAATTGTTTCCGAACTTGCCCTGGTGTCCTTTCTTCTGGTCGTCCTTTTGATGGCACGCGACGCACGCGAGTGGAGCGCCTTTGAAGTCCTTCGACTTGTGGCAGGAATCGCACGCCACGTCCGCGTGTCCGTTTCGCAATGGAAAACGCGTCTTGCTGTGGTCGAAGCGGGTCTGCTTCCAGTTGTTCTCGCCGTGGCAGTCGGCGCAGGCCTTGCCGAGCTTGCCCTTGTGCTTGTCGTCCTTCTGGTGACAGGTGAAGCAATCCGACGGAGTCTCGCGGTATTTCACCGAAGGCCGGTGGCAGGCGCGGCACTCAACGCTGCTCGAAGCGTGGGCACCCTTCAAGGCGAACTCGGTCTTCTGATGGTCGAAGCTGCGGACGTTGAGCGGGGCGATGTCCGCACCGCGCCCCTTGTGATCGGTATGGCAGGCGCGACATTCCTTTTCTGTAAGGCGCCCGTGGAAGCCGCGCCGGGAGGAAATATCTCGCGCGATGTCCTTGTGGCAATCGACACACTGCCCCGTCTGCGCCCCCCGGTTGAAACGGACGTGGCAGTTCTTGCAATCCGCCTCGAGCTTGGCGTGCCCCTCGATGAGCTGCCCGGGCATGATGGCGGTCTCAAGGTTCTGCGCAGAGGCAAACGAAGCGAGCAGGAGGGCGGCACAGCCGGCGACGATACGTCGTCTAGGCATGACCGCTCAGTACATGTGCACGGCAATGACATGGACGATCGCGCTGAACACCAGCATGAATACGAAAGGCACGTGCAGCACGTGCCACAGCGAGAACAGGCGTTCGTAGGTGCGAAACTGCGCGACCTCCTGGAGTTCGTGCAGATAGCCCTTCAACATGTGCCGCGCGACGCGGATGCGATGCGCCCGCTCCGCCCGCGGCCAGCCGCGCTCGACCGCTGCCCTCGACAGAATCCGCTGCACGTCGCGCATGCTGCGCCAGTACACATAGAGCGCCCGCACGGTGAGCGCGGCAAAACGCCGCACACCGAGCAATCCCGGGCGTGCCTGGTCCGTCGCGTAAGCTTCGAGAGACTTGAGACGCTGCTCGACGCGCGGCGCAAAGTGGAACTTCGACTTCAGCGACTCGCCTGCGAGGCCCAGGTGCTCGTGGCGCTCGCGCAGCGTCGCCTGGCGGCCGTAGAGACCGTGGTGAATCTTGGTATAGATGAACCGGCCGATGATGCCGCTGCCGGCCACGACCAGCATGCTGTAGAAGGCCACGGCGGCGTTGAGCGAGCCGACTTTGAGCGTCGAGTGGTAGATGACCAGAACGGGTCCGGCAATTCCGAGGAACATGTGCAGCTTGAACCAGTGCCGCAGCTCGCCCGTCCGCTGCAGTACGCGCACGCGCTTGCGCAAGGGGTAGAGCAGCAGCAGCGCCATGAGCACCGAGCCGACCAGCCCCATGTAGTACCCAAGATCGGAGCCCGGCGTGTAAAGCTCGAAGCGGCCGGCCATCCAGGCGCCCCCAGCAAGCAGGAGCGCGACGAGCCAGATCGATGTCGCCGACAACGGACGCGCGCCACTGCGGCGCTCGGCCCCCTGATACGGACGCGCGGCCGGACGGCGTTCGGACGAACGGCGTTCGACATCGAAGGCGGGATTTGCGGGAGATGACAAGGTTACCTGCGAGGGATGGATTGATTCGGGGGCAATAACGCTCAAGCCATGACATTGTCATCGACCGGTACACGACCTACCGTGGAAATATTCCACTTCGCGCGAAAAATCGTCGTTGCCGTGAAAAATTGCCAAGAATCTAGCTACTTGGCTTCAAGCTATGACGCTGAGAGTATCATAGTCATGTCGAAATTTCATCGCCTAACACCGCGCGTTTCTGCGCGGGATCGCATTTTCGGCCCATGCTCGACAGCCTCAATCTCACCACGCTTCTGATATACGGCCTACCCTTTCTGGCGGCCTTCGTGTGGTACTTCACGCGACGTCGCAGAAACGAGCAGAAGGGCTCTGCACGCCTTGCGCAGGCGATCGAAGCCGGACTCAACGAACCCGCATCGCTGCACCCCGTCATCGACCCGCGCCGCTGCCTCAACTCGATGGCCTGCGTCGCCGCCTGTCCCGAGAATGCGATCGGCATCGTCGGTGGCAAGGCGCAGCTAGTTAACGCGGGCGCGTGCATCGGCCACGGCGCCTGCATGGCAGCGTGTCCACACGACGCGATCCGGCTCGTGTTCGGCACCTCCAAGCGGGGAATGGACATTCCCTTCGTCAAGCCGAATTTTGAAACCAATGTGCCGGGCCTGTTCATCGCGGGAGAACTCGGAGGAATGGGACTCATCCGCAAAGCCGTCGAGCAGGGCCGCCAGGCAATCGACTCGATCGCGAAGCTCAAACGGGGCGGCTTTCCCTGCGACGTGGTGATCATCGGCGCCGGACCGGCCGGGATTTCCGCCTCGCTCGCCGCCAAGGAGAAGGGGCTCCGCTTTCTCACCGTCGAACAGGAGGAGTCCTTCGGCGGAACCGTTTATCATTATCCACGCAACAAGGTCGTCATGACCGCCCCGGTACAGCTGCCGATCGTCGGCAAGATGCAATTCGGCGAAGTCAGCAAGGAGAGGCTTCTCGAATTCTGGACGGGCGTAGCCAGGCGCACCCGCCTCGAAATCAATTTCTTCGAACGCATGGAAAGCGTGAAGCCGGATGGTCCGGGTTTCGTCGTCGTGACCTCCAAGGGGCAGTACCGCACCCGCGCTATTCTCCTCGCCATCGGCAGGCGCGGCACGCCGCGCAAACTCGGCGTGAAGGGAGAAGAACAGGCCAAAGTGGTCTATCGGCTGATCGACCCCGAGCAATACCGCGGGCAGCACGTGCTCGTCGTCGGCGGAGGGGACTCCGCGCTCGAAGCCGCGGTTGCCTGCGTTCAGGAATCCGGCACGCGCGTCACGCTGTCGTACCGGAGCGAGGCGTTTTCCCGGGTGAAGCAGAAGAACCGCGAACGCGTGCAGCAGGCCGAGGCAGACGGCAGGCTGAAGGTGCTGCTCTCGTCGAATGTCGCGGAGATCGGCGCCGACAGTGTCGCGCTCGATCAGGGCGGAAAAAAGCTCAAGCTGAAGAACGACGCAGTGATCGTCTGCGCCGGCGGCATCCTGCCGACGCCGTTCCTCAAGGAAATTGGCGTGCAGGTCGAAACGAAGTACGGTACCGCGTAGCCCGATCGGAAGCGGCTAGACCGCGGCGCGCCTGGAAAACCCGCCGTCGATAGTGACGATGGTGCCGCTCGTATACGAGCTCAGGTCGGAAGCGAGGAACACCACGCTCGCGGCGATCTCGTCGACCGTCGCCGGGCGGCCGAACGGGTTTTTCTTCAAGAGCTCGGTATAGCGTTCCGCGTCGCCGAGCTGCTGCTCGGCGCGCTTTCGCGAGATCTTCACCACCCGGTCGGTGAGCACAGGTCCGGGATTCACGCCGAGGACGCGCACGCCGTGCTCCGGGCTCACAGCGCCCAGCGCGATGGTAAAAGACATCAAGCTCGCGTTGCCCATCGATCCGGCGAGGTAGACGGGCATCGGCCGCTCGCCCGCGGTGCCGATGATGTTGATGATGACCCCGCGTCTGCGCGCTTTCATTTTCGAGAGGTAGAAGCGCGTAAGGCTGATGTAGCCGAACACCTTCAGGTCCCACCCGGCGCGCCAGGCGGCGTCGTCGACGTCGTCGATCGATCCGGCGGGAATGTCGCCAGCGTTGTTGATGAGGATGTCGGCCTCGGGGCAGGCTTCCATGAGACGCTGCCTGCCCGATTCGTCGGAGAGATCGAGCGCGAAAATTTTCACGTTCACCGCGGACGCGCTGCGGATCGACGCCGCCTCGCGTTCGAGCAGGTCCTTCGAACGCGCCGCAAGGCGCAGGTTGCAGCCCTCGCGCGCGAACCACTGCGCGATCGCAAGGCCGATTCCCTTGGATGCGCCCGTGACGAGGACCGTGCTCCCGGCAAGCTTCAGATCCATTGTTTCCCCTCCGCGGACCAGGGCCGATGGTATATTGAAATCTCAAATCGGGGGGAGGATGAAACGGCCGAATCGAATCGCGTGCGCTCTGTCGATCGTCCTGGCCTCGGCCGCGCCCTTACCCGGATTCGCGCAGGAAGAATACCCGGCCAGACCCATCCGCCTCGTCGTGCCCTTTCCGCCCGGCGGCGCGATCGACCTGACCGCCCGCCTGTTTCAGCCGCGCCTCAGCGCCGCGCTGGGCCAGCCGCTCATCGTGGATAACCGGCCGGGGGCAGCCGGCGCCATCGGCGCCGAATCGGTTTCACGCGCGACCCCCGACGGCTACACCCTCTTGTATACAGTGGGGGCCGACCTGGCGATCCGCAACGGGAAGCCCGGCGCGCTCGATCTGGCCCGGGACCTGACACCGATCGCCGCTGCGGTGGCCTCGGTCAGTTGCGTAGCCGCACGCGCAGACCTTCCAATCAACTCCATGGCGGAGCTGATCGACTACGCCAAGCGCAATCCGGGAAAGCTGACCTACGGCAGCTCCGGAATCGGGTCCACCCAGCATCTGACGGGCGAGCGCCTCCGGCAGTACGGAATCGACATCGTCCACGTGCCGTTCAAAGGCGTGGCACCCGCGTTGACCGCGCTGGTCGCGGGCCAGATCGACCTGGTGATGACCAACCTCGCGACCGCGATGCCGCAGTTGCGCCAAGGCAAGGTGAAGCTGCTCGCGGTGACTCAGCCGATCCGCTTCGAAGGCGCGCGCGACATCCCGGCGGTCAACGAAGCGCTGCCCGGCTTCGACATGCCGATCGCGTGGTACGGATTCTTCGGCCCGCCGAAGCTGCCGGCGGCGATCGTCACGCGGCTCAACGCCGAGATCGTGAAAACGCTGCAGGCGCCCGAGCTGAAAGGCAGGATCGCCGATGCATCCATGTCGGCGATGCTCACGACGCCCGGGCAGTTCGTGGCGCTCATCCGCGATACCACCGAAGCCTACGGCAAGGTGGTAAAGGCCGCGGGCGTGCAGCTCGAATGATCTAGTCCGCCGTGATCCCGGCGTCGGCGACGACCTTCGCCCAGCGCGCGAGGTCGGAGCGGATCTGCGCGGCGAACTCCTCGGGCGAGCTCACCGACGGCCGCAGGCCCTGCTTTGTCAGGAGCTCGCGCACTTCGGGAATGTCGAGCACCGCGTGCAGATCCTGATTGAGGCGCTGCACGAGCGGCGCCGGCGTGCGCGCGGGCGCGAGCATGGCGAACCAGGAATCCACCGCGTCCATGATGTCCATGCCGAACTCGCGGAACGCCGGCACCTCGGGCGCCTGCGGCGAGCGCGCTTCCCCGGTCACCGCGAGGAAGCGTACCCGGCCCGAGCGCGCGTGCGGCAGGAGCGTCGGAATCGGCGCGATCATCACCTGCACCTGCCCGCCGATGAGATCGGCGATCGCGCCCGCGGCGCCCTTATAGGGCACGTGCACGATGTCGAGCCCCGCGCGCTGCTTCATCAGTTCCATCGCGAGGTGGTGCGGCGTGCCGTTGCCCGGCGTGCAGTAGTTGAACTGCCCGGGCTTCGCTTTGACGAGCGAGAGGAACTCGGCGAAATCCTTCGCCGGCAGCCGCTCCGGGTTGACGGCGAGCGCGTAGCTGGAGACCGCGACCCGCCCCACTGGCGCGAAATCCGCGACTGGATCGAATGGAAGTTTCTTGAAGAGCGCCGGCGCCATGGCGAAGGTGTTCACCGTCATCAGCAACGTGTAGCCGTCGGGCGCTGCGCGCGCCACGAACTCGGTGCCGATGCTGCCGCTAGCGCCCGGCTTGTTCTCGACCACGACCGGCTGCTTCCAGCGCTCGGCGAGACGCGCGGCGACTAGGCGCGCGATGTTGTCGATGCTCACACCCTGGGTGTAAGGCACGACCAGCGCCACGGCGTGCGCCGGATAGTTCGCGGTCTGCGCTTGGGCGACGGCACAGGGCGCCAGCGCGCAGAGAACGAAGCCGATGCGGCGAAGCGTTTGAGGCATGGCGGTACAATCCCCCCCCTCTATTGAACGGATTGTAGCGAGGCCCCGGTGAAAGACAAGATGCGCGCGGCGCGGCTGCACCAGCCCGGCCAACCCCTGCAGATCGACTCGGTCCCGGTGCCGCGCATCCGCTCGCACGAGGTGCTGGTCCGCGTCGAATCCTGCGGCGTGATCTCCAACATGAACGCCGTGTTCAGCGGCCAGTACTGGTACCACCTGCCGCCGCTTCCGGCGATCGTCGGCCTGGATGCCGCCGGCGTCATCGAGGAAGTCGGCAGCGAAGTCAACGACTTCCGCCAGGGCGAGCGCGTCTACATCAATCCGCTGCTCTCCTGCGGCAGCTGCCACCATTGCCGCTCTGGCAATCCGATGGCGTGCGCCTATTCCGCCTTCCGCGGCTACTTCGCGTTCTCGGCACAGGCGGTGAAGCTGCTCGCCGAAAATCCGCACGGCGGCTTCGCCGAGTACACCACGGCGAGCGTGCGCAACCTGGTGAAGCTCCCGCCCGAGGTGAGCTTCGAGCTTGGCGCGCGCTGGGGCTACCTCGGCACGAGCTTCGCCGCGCTCGAGGCCGGCGGCGCGCGCAGCGGCAGCTGGGTGCTCGTCAACGGCGTCACCGGCATCCTCGGCGTGGGCGCGGTGCTCTGGGCACTCGGCATGGGCGTGTCGCGCATCCTCGGCCTGGGGCGCAACGCAGCGATAATGCAGCGCTTGGAAGCGCTCGCGCCGAAGCGCATTCGCACGCTCGCGCTCGGTTCTCGTCCGATCGGGGAGTGGGCGCGCGAATGCACCGACGGCGTCGGCGCCGACATGCTGCTCGACTGCACCGGCCGCGGCAGCCTGCCCGCCACCACGCTCGACGCGCTCGCAGGCCTGCGGCCGGGAGGCATCGCCATCAACGTGAGCGCGCTCACCGATCCGCTGCCGATCAATCCGGTGAAATTCATGACCGCGCAGCTGCAATATCGCGGCTCGAACTGGTTCAGCGTGGAGCAAGGGCAACGCATGGCCGAGATGGCGCGCTGCGGCGTCGCCGATCTCGGCCGCATCGAGCCGCGCGTTTATCCGCTGGAGAAGGTGAACGAAGCGCTCGCCGAGGTGAAGCAGCGCCCGGGCGGGTTCGTCAACATCGTGGTGGCGCCGGGGCGCTGACCATCCCCTAGACACGCCGCTTCGCCTGGGCACGCAGCTCGCGCGCCCGATCCGGATCGCCCTCCCGCAACGCGCGAAAGATGTCCTGATACACCGCGATCACCCCTCGCGGCTGGGCCGCGAGCTTCTCCGCATAGGCGAACGTCGTTCGCTCCAGCTCCGCGACGGGACACACGCGGTCGAGGAAGCCCCACTCCAGCAGCGTCCCGGAGTCGAGCGCCTCGCCTTCGTACAGGAGCCGCTTGGTGCGCGTCTCGCCAACAATCAGGATCAGGCGCTCGAGCGCTACGATCGGATAGTAGAGGCGATTCTTCACCGCCGGCACGGCGAGCCGGAGCGTGTCGTCGCCGAAGCGAAAGTCGCTGGTCGCGGCGAGGTGCACGCCGCCGCCCTGGCAGTGCGCGTGCAACATCGCGATGCTCGGGAAGGGCAGCGACGCCATGTCACGCGTAAAGGCCTGGAGTTT
>JBGPTG010000040.1:0-15601 GCA_041490545.1 Gammaproteobacteria bacterium | reverse complement strand
GGCAAGCCGGCGTATGGTGTCCTGCACGCTCGCCTCGTCGAACAGTTGATCCGCGGTTCGCAGGATCTCCCAGGCTTCTTCGGGACTCATGGTCGTGCGCGGAAGTATAGGCGCAAACCCGCTGCACTCTTCAAAGGCTTGCCAGGAACCGCTCGAAATCCTTGCCGACCTCGGGGTGTTTGCGCCCGTACGCCACGGTCGCCTTCAGATAGCCGAGCTTGGAGCCGCAATCGTAGCGCGTGCCCTTGAAGCTGTACGCGAGAACGCGATCCTCGCCCAGAAGCGCGGCGATGGCGTCGGTCAACTGGATTTCGCTCCCCGCACCCGGCTTGATCTGCTCCAGGTGATGGAATATCCGGGGCGTCAGGATGTAGCGCCCGACGACCGCCAGCGTCGAAGGCGCCTCCTCGGGCTTGGGCTTCTCCACGATCGCCATGATGCGTTCGACATCCTTGGCGACCGGCTCGGTCCGCACGATTCCGTACTGGCGGGTCTGCTCCCTGGGAATCTGCTGCACCGCCAGCACCGAAGACTGGTGCCGCTCGAACACGTCGACCATCTGCCGAAGCGCCGGCGGGTTCGCATCGATGAGGTCGTCGGCGAGGATGACGGCAAAGACCTCGTCGTTGACCGCGGCCCGCGAGCACAGCACGGCATGCCCGAGGCCGAGCGCCTCGGATTGCCTGATATAGATGCAGTTCACCGACTTGGGTATGACGCTCTGGATCAGTTCGAGCAGATCGTGCTTGCCCCGCGCGGCGAGCTCGGCCTCGACTTCGTAGGCCTTGTCGAAGTGGTCCTCGATGGCGCGCTTGTTACGACCGGTGATGAACACCATGTCGGTGATTCCCGCCGCGACGGCTTCCTCGACGGCGTACTGAATGAGCGGCTTGTCGACGATCGGCATCATCTCCTTCGGACTCGCCTTGGTCGCCGGAAGGAAACGGCTTCCCATCCCGGCGACGGGGAAGACAGCCTTGGTGACTCTTTTCATTTATCGGCCCCCTCGATCATTCTCTTCAATTCGGTTTCATCGATGACGGCGATGCCCAGTTCGTGCGCTTTGTCCAGTTTGTTCCCGGCCTCTTCACCGGCCACGACAAAGTTGACCTTCTTCGATACCGAGCCGACCACTTTGCCACCGCGCGACTTGATCAGCTCCTGCGCTTCCTCGCGCGTCACCGATGGCAGTGTACCTGTAAGCACAAACGTTTTTCCCGCAAAGGCTCCGGCCTTCCTGCCCGGAGCCGGCGCACCTTCTTCCCAGTGCACGCCGCCGGTGCGCAACTGCCTGATGATTTCCAGATTGCGCGGCTCGGTGAAAAAACGCCGGATCGACGCGGCCACTACGGGGCCCACGTCCCGCACTTGCTGCAACTCTTCCTCGCTTGCCAGGGCGAGGCGATCGAAGCTGCCGAAGTGCCGGGCCAGGTCCGCTGCTGTCGCTTCGCCTACGTTGCGGATGCCAAGTGCGTAGACGAAACGAGCAAGCGTCGTCCGCCGCGATCGATCGATCGCGGCGTGCACATTCTCGGCCGATTTCTCCGCCATGTGGTCGAGCTCGCTGAGCGCCGCGACATTCACTTTCTTGTCCTGATACAGGTCTGCCGGCGTCTCAACGACGGCTCTGTCAACGAGTTGATCCACGAGCTTATCGCCCAGGCCCTGGATGTCCAAGGCCCGGCGCGAGGCAAAATGCAGGATCGCCTGTTTGCGCTGGGCGGGGCAGAACAGCCCGCCGCTGCAGCGCGCCGCCGCTTCGCCTTCGATTCGGATCACCTCCGACCCGCATACCGGGCACGCGCGGGGCATCTCGAAGCGGTCTGAGGGCTCCCTCGGCCCCGCCTGTGAAACGCTCACGACCTCCGGAATCACGTCTCCCGCCCGCCGCACGACCACGACGTCGCGCCGCCAGACATCCTTCTTGCGCACTTCGTCCTCGTTATGCAGCGTGGCGTTGGACACCGTCGCGCCCCCGACGCTCACCGGCTTGAGCCGAGCCACCGGCGTGAGCGCTCCGCTGCGGCCCACCTGAACCTCGATGCCGATCACCTCGGTCAGCGCCTCTTCCGCGGGATACTTGTGCGCCAGCGCGAATCTGGGTGCCCGTGAAACGAAGCCGAGCATCTGCTGGTCCGCAAGCCTGTTGACCTTGTACACCACGCCGTCGATCGCGTAAGGCAGCCTGTCCCTCCTGTCGGCCAGGCGCCGATGGAAATCGAGCAATTCGCGCAGTCCTGTCGCCGTGGCCCGCTCCGATGGCACCGGCAATCCCTGGTCTGCCATCCAGTCGAGCACCTCGCTGTGCCGCTCGAAAGACGCTCCGCCGGAATCGCCCAGCCCGTACGCAAGAAAGCGCAGCGGCCGCTGCGCGGTAAGCCTCGGGTCGAGCTGGCGCACGCTGCCCGCCGCCGCGTTGCGCGGATTGACGAACTCCTTCTCCCCGCGCTCCCGCTGGCGTGCGTTCATCCTTTGAAAATCGGCGCGGAAGATGACGATCTCCCCGCGCACCTCCAGCAGCGCCGGCGGCTGGCTGCCTCGCAGCCGCAGCGGTATCGATCGCACGGTCCTGAGGTTCGCGGTCGCATCTTCGCCGGTGTAGCCGTCGCCCCGCGTCGCTCCCTGCACAAACCGGCCATGATCGTACAACAAGCTGATGGCAAGTCCGTCGAACTTCGGCTCGAGGGCATATTCGACAGCGTCCCTGTCGAGGGCTTCGCGAACGCGGCGGTCGAATCCCGCAACGTCTTCCTCGGTAAACGCGTTGTTGAGCGACAGCATCGGCGTGCGATGGACGACCTTGGGAAATTCCGCAAGCGGTACGCCGCCGACCCGCTGCGTGGGGGAGTCCGGCGTCGCGAGTTCCGGATACGCCGATTCCAGCTCCCCGAGCTCGCGGAACAACTTGTCGTACTCCGCATCCGGAATCGTTGGAGCGTCGAGGACGTAGTAGCGGTAGTTGTGCGTCTCGATCTCGCGGCGAAGCGATTCAGCGCTCACTCGAATGCTCTCCGGAACCGGCATCAGGAAAACAGCCGCAGAGCCAGCACTCCCCCGGGTTGGATTCCGCGCGCCTCCATTTGGTCGTGCACGCGTCGGATCTGGTCCCGGATCGCATCGAACGCGACAGCGCCGAGCGGCTGCCGGTTGTCATCGACGATGCGGGCACCCAACGAGCGCGCGAGCTGCTCGGCAGTCCGGCGAAACTGGTCGAAATCGCCGCTGCCTCCCCGAGGCACGTCGAGTTCGAGCGTCCAGCCGGCCAGCGCGGGCTGCGTATCCGCCGTGCCGGCAGGCTCGGATTCGGTCAGCCTGAACAGGATCCGGCCGGCAGCGTCATGCCGCCGAAACCCACCGCTTTCCGCGTCCGGCTCCAGGCCGGCAGATTCGGCGACTTGCCGGACGCGCTCTCCGGAAAGCGGACTGGCACTGCCAACGAGGTGAAGCGCAACGAGGATGTCCACGTCGCCGCAAAATCGGTCCAGATCGCGGGCCTTCTGCAGCGCCGGCGCGACCTCCGGGACGCTCGCCTGCGCGCCCAGGGTGCCGGCCACTGCCAGGACCGCTTCGGCGAACGCGGCAACCTCTTCTGCGCTCGCGGCTCCCCGCCGGTCGACCAGCTGCAGGCCGGCGCACAGCATCGAATACCGGCACTCGGGTTCGAGTGCCGCCCAGCACTGCCGGACGGGGTCAAAACCCTCCCAGCGCACCGCTCGTGAAACCGAGCCGAACGCGCCGACCGCCGCCTGCATCACCTCGGATCCCGAAATTTTCTCCACCGCTTTGACCGGCACCAGGAAATCCACGAACTCCGAGAGCAGGGGACCGGAGTTCTCGAACTCGCCGCGGTCCGCGCGGGCGGGCCCCGGGTCGACGGAGCCGAGCAGCGGCTCGACGCGATCCAGCGGATCGACACTCTGCCGGTGGCGCTCTCCGCCCTGACGCATCAGCACGTCCTCCCGGGTCACCGAGAGACCGGCCCCGGCCTTGCGCCGGTACTGGCGCTCCTGCCATTTGTTGTAGAAAAAAACGGCGGCAACCACCCCGGCGCCGATCGCCAGGAGCCCAAGCTGCAGATCCCCCATGTTCAGGCAGCGGCGGGTTCTTCCCGCAGCTTCAGGGCTTCTTCGATGTCCACCGCGACCACGCGCGAAACACCCTGCTCCTGCATGGTCACTCCGATCAACTGGTTCGCCATTTCCATGGTGATCTTGTTGTGGCTGATGAACAGGAACTGGGTCTGCAGCGACATCTTCCTGACCAGATCGCAGAACCGCCCGGTGTTGGCGTCATCGAGCGGCGCATCGACCTCGTCGAGTAGGCAGAACGGCGCCGGGTTCAGCTGGAAGAAGGAGAACACCAGCGAAATCGCGGTGAGGGCCTTTTCTCCCCCGGACAGCAGCTGGATGGTGGAGTTCTTCTTCCCCGGTGGCCGCGCCATGACCTGCACCCCGCAGTCGAGAATCTCCTCGCCGGTCATGAGAAGCTTGGCTTCGCCGCCCGCGAACAGGGCTGGAAACATCTCGCTGAAATGACGGTTCACCGCGTCGAAGGTCGCCTGCATCAGCGCCCGCGTCTCCCGGTCGATCTTGCGGATCGCGTTTTCCAGGGTTTCCAGCGCCGCGGCGAGGTCCGCGGACTGGGCGTCGAGAAACTGCTTTCGCTCCTGGCTGACCGTCAGTTCTTCCAGCGCCGCCATATTGATGGCGCCAAGTTCGGCCATGGCATTGCCGATGCGCGTGATATCGCCTTGCAGCGGCGCCGCTTTCTGGCCTTCCTTCATGGCGGAGGCGAGAGCCGCCAGGTCCGCCCCGGCCTCGCGCAGCTGCTGATCGAACTGGTCATACGTGAGCCGCGCCGCCTGCTCCTTCAGTCTCAGCTCCGCGATACGGTCGCGCAGCGGCTGCATCTTTTGCTCGGAAGCGAGCCGGGATTCCTCGTCCGAGCGCACGCGCTCGGCGATAGCCTCCTGGTGGCTGCGCGCCTCCGAGAGCGCCTGCTCCCGGCCGATCCGCGCCTGCAGCCCGCTCTGCAGCTGCTCGCGAAGGCTTTGATCGTCCACCGCAGAAATCTCCGCCTGCAGCCGGCCGGCGCTGTCTTCCGCGGCCTGAGCCTGTTCGCGCGATGCATCACGAGATCTGCCTATTTCACCGATCTTGCCCAGGCATTCCTTCTCGTAATACACGGCATCCTGGGCCTCGCGCTCGGCCTGCTGCAGCCGCTTTCTTTGCGCCTCCAGGCTTTGATCGGCGGCGTTGTACGCTTGGTGGGTCAGGTCCAGCTTTCGGTAAAGTTCGTCGATTTCCGCCTGGTGGGCCTCCAGCTGGGTCTCCGCCGCGGCCTGCACCGCCTGCTCCTGAAGCTTGTGCGCGGTGATTTCGGCGAGTTCGCTCTCGATTTGCTGGCCGCGCTCCCGGTAGCGTTCCTGGCCTTGCGCCAGTTTCAGGCTTTCCAGCTGAAGTTCGTGATGCCGCTGCTGGAGCGCGGTTCCGGCAACGCGCAACTTCGCCAGCGCCTCATCGTGCTCGGCCAGGGCTCGTTCCAGCCTGGCAAGTTCCGACTGGTGTTTCTCGATCTCTCGCTGGTAGTCACGCGCCTGCGCAGCAAGCCCTTCTATCTCGCGCTGGCGTGCAAGTATTCCGGTATCGGCGGGATCGGCAGCGTGAAAGCTCACCCCGAAGCGGCTGAACTGGTGTCCTTCGCGATTGACCAGGACGACCTGCGTCGGCAGTCCCAACCGGGTCATCAACCGCGGCACGCCTTCGACGGCGTAGTACGACGCGAGCCATGCCGCAACGACACCGCGCGCGGTGTCCTCGAGAGCGACGACGTAGTCGGCGAGCGGCTTGAAATCGCGTAAATGGACGTGATCGCCGTCCGTTGCCGGGGTGAAGGCACTGACCCTCGCCGGAGGCGGATCGTCAAGCAGGCGCTGCAGGAGCTCCGGATCTGCGATCTCGAGCGCGTGCAGGCGCTCGCGCAGGGCAGACTCCACGGCGGCTTCCCAGCCGGCCTCCACCCGGATCTTCTGCCATAGCCTTGACTTGGCGGCGAGTCCGTGGCGCTCGATCCATTCCTGGATCTTGCTGTTCTCCTCGACCTGGTTCTGGATCTTCTGCAGTGTCAGCAGCTTTCCGTCGAGTGCGGACAGCTCGCGCTCGAGGCTCTGCGATTTCCCCATCGCGGCATCGCGCTGCTCCGCGAGGACGCCCCGGGCGCCTTCAACCTGGGCGAGGAGCGCCTCCTGCCGGGCAAGCTCCGCGCTGCTCTGCGCGAGGTCCTGCTCCACCCTGGCGAGCAGTTGCGAATCCGGCGCGATCAGTTCGGTGCGCTCGGCGTGAAGCCGTTCCTCGCGCCGATCGAGTCCCTGCAGGGTCTTTCCGGCGTGAGCCAGGTGCGCCTGCTCGACCTGGAACGCCTGCTCGGCCAGGGCGATGCGATCGCGCTCCGCTGCCATGGCTCCGTGCAGCGCGCGAAATGCATTTTCGGACTGCGGAAGTTGCTCGTGTTCGCCGGCGAGTTTCGCTCGCGCCTGCTCCAGGTTGCGACGCGCCTCTTCCAGCCGCCCCTGCCAGTTTCCCGCTTCGACCTGCAACTGAGTCTCGGTGGTCAGACCCGCGTCCCTCTGCGCCCGAACCTGCGCGAGCTGCGCATCGAGCCGCTGGCGAGTCTCCATCACGAAGCGTATTTCCGCCTCGAGGCGCGAGACCTCCGCGTTCGCTCCGTAAAGATCGCCCTGCGCGGCGCTCAGCGCGTCGCCGGCAGCATAGTGGTCTGCGCGAGCCGTATCGAGCTCGCGCTCGACTTCGCGCAGCCGGGCGATCTCTGCCTCCAGATCCGTGGTGCCGCGCTCGATGTCCCTCGTGAACCGCAGGGCCTCGGCCTCCGAATCGTTGCGGCGCAATAGCCAGAGAAGATTCTGCTTGAGCGCGCGCTCGGTCGAGAGCTCGCTGTACCTGCGTGCCACTTCCGCCTGCTTGTCCAGCCGTTCGATCTGCGCACCCAGTTCGTTCCGGATGTCTTCCACGCGCGCCAAGTTCTCCCGGGTGTCGGCGAGGCGGTGCTCCGTCTCTCGCCGCCGCTCCTTGTACTTGGAAACCCCTGCCGCTTCTTCCAGGAACACGCGCAGCTCTTCGGGCTTTGCCTCGATGATGCGCGAGATCATCCCCTGTTCGATGATGGCGTAAGCCCGCGGCCCCAGGCCCGTTCCGAGAAAGATGTCCTGCACGTCCCGGCGGCGCACGTGCGAATTGTTGATGAAGTAGGACGATTCGCCATCGCGCTGCAGGACGCGTCTCACCGAGATTTCCGCGTACTGGGACCACTGGCCTGCGGCCCGTCCGAGGCTGTTGTCGAAGCTCAGCTCGACGCTGGCGCGCGCCACCGGCGCGCGCAGGGATGAACCGTTGAATATCACGTCCTGCATCGAGTCGCCGCGCAGCGCGGCGGCACGCGACTCCCCCAGCACCCAGCGGACGGCGTCGATGATGTTCGACTTGCCGCAGCCGTTCGGGCCGACCACTCCAACCAGCTGGCCGGGAACGTTGACCGCAGCGGGATCGACGAAGGATTTGAAGCCGGCAAGCTTTATTTGGGTGAGCCGCACGCTACCAGATAAAAAAAGAAAACCGGCTGCGGGCCGGAATCGTCGTCGAAACGCGTCGTCGAAAAGCGCTGCACATATAATACCATCTTCGCCTTTGCGGTCAGCCCGCCCGATGCCGTTCAACCCCAGCAAGCTTTTGGAGAGCTTTCCCAATCCCGGCCGGCGCCGCGACTACCTGATCCGCATGCAGATTCCGGAATTCACCTGCCTCTGCCCCCGAACCGGCCAGCCTGATTTCGCGACCCTGCACCTGGACTACATCGCCGACCGGAAATGCGTGGAGCTGAAGAGCCTGAAACTCTACATCGTGGCTTATCGCAATCACGGGACTTTCCACGAGGCGGTGACCAACCGCATTTGCGACGATCTGATCAGACTCCTTTCGCCACGTTACCTGCGCCTCATCGCCCGCTTTTTCGTTCGCGGCGGAATTTTCACCAGCATCGTGGCCGAGCACCGTATGCCTGGGTGGAGGCCCGCGCCGGGATTTTCGCCTCCGCCGATCGAAGAGCAGCGCAGCACATCCTGATCCGGGCCCGCGGCCTTTCCCGGCTTTCCCGGCCTTGCCACCGATGAATCCACGCCTGCAGTCGCTGCAACCTTACCCGTTTGAAAAGCTGCGGAAGCTTTTCGAGGGCAGCACGCCGGATCCCGCGCGCAAGCACATCAGCCTGGGCATAGGCGAACCGCGTCATCCGACTCCGGAATTCATCCGGCGCGCCCTCTCGGACAACCTGGAGAAACTCTCGGTGTACCCGCCCACGGCGGGCAGCGACACGCTGCGGCAGGCGATCGCGGCCTGGCTCACGCAGCGTTACGCCCTGCCCGCGCTCGACTGGAGGACGGAGGTATTGCCCGTGAACGGCTCGCGCGAGGCACTTTTCGCTTTCGCGCAGACGATCGTGAATCCCTCGAAAGGCCTCCCGGTGGTGGTCTGCCCCAATCCGTTCTACCAGATCTACGAGGGCGCAGCCCTCCTTGCCGGAGCCCAGCCCTACTACGTCAACACCCCCTTGGAGAAGGGCTTCTGCGCCGACTACTCGCAAGTTCCGGAGGAGGTGTGGCGGCGCACGCAGCTGCTCTACGTGTGTTCGCCGGGAAATCCCACCGGAAAGGTGCTCGGACTGGCCGAATGGCAGGAAATATTCGCCCTCGCGGACCGTCACGGCTTCGTCATCGCCTCGGACGAGTGCTACTCGGAGATCTACTTCGACGAGGCCAGTCCGCCGCTGGGCGCCTTGCAGGCCGCGGTGCGATCGGGCCGCGGCTTCGATCGGCTGGTGGTGTTCTCCAGCCTGTCGAAGCGCTCGAATGCGCCCGGCCTGCGCTCGGGATTCGTCGCCGGAGACGCCGCAGTCCTGAAGGCGTTCCTCCTCTACCGGACGTACCACGGGGGAGCAATGAATCCGGCAGTCCAGGAAGCGAGCGCAGCCGCCTGGAAGGACGAAACCCATGTCCGGGAAAACCGGAAGAAATATGCCGAAAAATTCGACCGGGTCACCCCCGTGATGCAGCAGGCGCTCGATGTGCAGCGCCCGGACGCGGGCTTCTACCTTTGGGCGCGCACCCCAATTGCAGACGTCGAATTCGCCCGCCGTCTTTACGCCGCACAGAACGTCACCGTGCTGCCGGGAAGCTTTCTTGCCCGCGACTCGGCCGGGATCAACCCGGGGACCGGCTTCGTGAGGATGGCACTGGTCGCCGAGACCGAAGAGTGCATCGAGGCCGCCCAACGTATCGTAGAATTCGCAAAACGGCTGTGAGCGACAATTCAATGCAGGAATTTCAGGAAATCATCGACAAGGCGTGGGAGGAACGCACCCTGCTCGTCCCCGGCTCGGCCCGCGCAAAGAAGCTCGCGAGACCCGTCGCACGCGTGCTGGACGCACTCGACCAGGGCCGGCTGCGCGTCGCGGAGAAGATCAACGGGGTGTGGCACACGCACCAGTGGATCAAGAAAGCCGTGCTGCTCTCGTTCCGAATAGAGAACAACCGGCCCACGCGCGCCGGCCGGCTGCAGTTCTATGACAAGGTGCCGACCAAGTTCGAACGGTATACCCGCAAGCAGTTCGAGAGCGGCGGCTTTCGCGTGGTGCCGCCCGCAGTGGCGCGGCGGGGCGCTTACGTGGCGAAGAACGTGGTGCTGATGCCCTCTTACGTCAACGTCGGCGCCTACGTGGACGAGGGCACGATGGTCGACACCTGGGCCACGGTGGGCTCCTGCGCACAGATCGGAAGGAACGTGCATCTCTCCGGAGGTGTCGGCATCGGCGGCGTCCTGGAGCCGTTGCAGGCCAGCCCCACTATCGTCGAAGACAACTGCTTCTTCGGCGCGCGCTCCGAGATCGTCGAAGGCGTCATCGTCGAGGAGAATGCCGTGATCTCCATGGGCGTATTCATCGGGGCGAGCACCAAGATCTTCGACCGGGCCAGCGGCAAGATCCTCCACGGCCGGGTGCCCGCCGGGTCGGTGGTGGTCTCCGGGTCCCTGCCCTCCGCCGACGGCCGATACGGCCTATACTGTGCCGTCATCGTGAAACAGGTCGACGCCAAGACCCGCGCGAAGACCAGCATCAACGAATTGCTGCGCGGCGAATGACTGCCGACCGTACCCGAAGGGGCTGCCCATGTCCGCAATGAAGCGCCTGTTCCAGCTGATGGCCGACAAAAAGGCCTCCGACATCTTCCTGTCGGTCGGCTCGCCGATCAACATCAAGATCAACGGCACGTCGATGCCGATCAACCAGCAGATGCTCGACGGCGCCACCATCAAGGGGCTGCTCCACGAGGTCGTCGACGAAAAGCAGAGAAAGGAATACGAGGACACGCTCGAGCTGAACACCGCCTTCACGCAGCCCGGTATCGGGACCTTCCGCATCAGCGCATTCCGCCAGAAGGGATCGCCCGCCGTCGTCGTTCGCTACATTCCGGGCACCATCCCGGCGTTCGATTCCCTCGGCCTGCCGCCGGTGCTCAAGGAACTCATCATGGAGAAGCGCGGGCTGATCCTGATGGTCGGGGCGACCGGCGCGGGCAAGTCGACGTCGCTTGCGTCGATGCTCGATTACCGCAACGAACAGAAATCCGGTCACATCCTGACGCTGGAAGATCCGATCGAATTCATATTTCAGAACAAGAAATCCATCATCAACCAGCGCGAAGTCGGGACCGATACGCTCGACTATCGCATCGCCCTGAAGAACGCGTTGCGCCAAGCACCGGACTGCATCCTCATCGGAGAAGTGCGCGACAAGGACAACATGACCTCGGCAATCCAGTATTCCCAGTCCGGTCACCTGTGCCTGGCGACGCTGCACGCCAACAACAGCTATCACGCCATGAACCGCATCATCAGCTTCTACCCGCTCGAGAGCCGTCCCTCGCTTCTGCAGGACTTGTCGTCCACCTTGAGGTGCGTGGTTTCACAACGCCTGGTGAGGAACGTAAGAGGGACGCTCTCCGCCGCCGTCGAAGTCCTGCTCAACACCCGCCACGTCGCCGAGTTGATCGAGAAAAGCGAAATCAACCTCATCAAGGAAGCGATGGAAAAGGCGCTGACGGCAGGGTCGCAGACGTTTGAGCAGGCCCTGTTCAAGATGCTGCGCGAAGGTCTCATCACGCAGGAAGAGGCGCTCGCCAACTCGGATTCGGCCAGCAACCTGCTGTGGCTGATCAACAACACCGAGGCAGGCGCGGATCTCGCCTCCGGCAACGAGAAGAAGGCGGACGCCAGTTCGCCGACGCCCGGAAGTCCGGCCTTCAGCACCTTCAAGCTGGACGTGGACGAGACGGAGCGCGTCTAGGCTTGATACAGGAAGTCGGTACATGTGGCGCGGCCGGCGAATCAGCCGGTCTTCGGAGCAGACGCCGTGGCTGGAGTTGACGCTTCTGCAGCGCTGCGATTGGCGCGCGAGCTGATCGCGCGCCGCTCCCTCACTCCCGGCGACGCCGGATGCCAGGAAGTGCTCTCCGCCCGGCTCGTCCCGCTCGGTTTCAGGATCGAACCGGTTCCCAGCGGCGACGTCACCAATCTGTGGGCACGCCGGGGCCTTGCGGCCCCGCTCGTATGCTTCATCGGGCACACCGATGTCGTCCCCACCGGCCCCCTCGATCAATGGCACAGCGATCCGTTCGTTCCCACCGAGCGCGACGGAAAGCTGTTCGGGCGGGGCGCCGCCGACATGAAGACCTCCATCGCCGCTTTCGTGGTCGCCGCGGAGCAATTCGTGACGCGGCATCCGCAGCACCCGGGTTCGATAGCGCTGCTCATCACGTCGGACGAGGAAGGCCCGGCGATCGACGGGACCGTGAAGGTGGTGGAACGGCTGAAGCGCCGTGACGAGCGCATCGACTACTGCCTGGTCGGCGAACCCACTTGCGTGGCGAAGCTCGGCGATACCATCAAGAACGGCCGTCGCGGCTCCCTCTCCGCAACGCTCAAGGTTCGCGGCATCCAGGGACACGTTGCGTATCCGCACTTGGCGCGGAACCCCGTGCACCTCGCCGCTCCGGCGCTCGCCGAACTTGCCGCGATCGAGTGGGACCAAGGGAACGAATACTTTCCGCCCACCACATGGCAGGTCTCGAACCTCCATGCCGGGACCGGCGCGTCCAACGTCATCCCGGGGGAACTCGAGGTGCAATTCAACTTTCGCTTCTCCACTGCGAGCCCGCCCGACGGACTGAAACAGCGCGTCGCCGCGGTACTCGCGCGGCATCGGCTCGACTACGAGCTGCAGTGGTCCCTGTCGGGCCTGCCCTACCTGACCCCGCGCGGCACGCTGGTCGACTCCCTCAGCGCGGTGATTCTGGAGGTCACCGGGATAAAGGCCGACGTCAGCACCACCGGCGGTACCTCCGACGGCCGGTTTGCCGCCGACATTTGCCGGGAGGTGGTGGAGTTCGGCCCGGTCAACGCAACGATCCACAAACTCGACGAGCACATCGATCTGGCGGCGATCGAGCCGCTGCGCGAGATCTATCTGCGGGTGCTCGAACGACTGCTCCCGCCCTGAGCAGAATCTCCTCAGCCGCCCCACCCGATCCCAGGCGAACGCGGACCCTCGGGGATTGGCTGGGCTATGCCGAGCGCCGGCTCGCCTCGAGCGGACTCTGGTTCGGCCATGGCGTACATTCGGCGCGCGATGAGTCCGCGTGGTTGCTGGCCAGCGTAACGGGCGTCCCGCACGAACGGCTGGGCGGCTCGCTCGCTCGTGAGCCGGGCGCCACCGAGCGACGCCGCATTGTGCAACTCATCGAGAAACGGGTCAGCACGCGCCTGCCCCTAGCCTACCTCCTGCACGAAGCCTGGCTCGCCGATTGCAAGTTCTACGTGGACCAGCGCGTGATCGTGCCGCGCTCGTATATCGCCGAGTTGCTGCCCACGCGCATGCGACCCTGGATTTCGCGCCCCGGTGCGGTGAATCGGATCCTGGATCTGTGTACGGGTTCGGGGTGCCTGGCCGTGCTGCTCGCGCGCGCCTTTCCGCGCGCTCGGGTGACGGCGAGCGATATTTCGCGATCCGCACTCGATGTGGCTCGCCGCAATGTCAGGACCTTCCGCCTGCAGCGCCGCATCGCGCTGGTTCGCGCAGATCTCTTTTCCGGCCTGCCCCTTGAGCAATTCGACCTGATCGCGGCCAATCCTCCCTATGTCGATGCGAGCGCCATGCGCGGCCTGCCCGCCGAATACCGGCACGAGCCGCGCATCGCCCTCGCCGGAGGACCGGACGGATTGCATTTCGTGCGCCGGATCCTGCGCGAGGCAGCCCGGATGCTCAGGCCGCGAGGTTTACTGGTGGTCGAAATCGGCCACAACCGCAGGAAACTGGAGCGTGCCTTCCCCCGCCTGCCTTTCATCTGGCCCGAAACCAGCGCTGGCGATGACCGGGTGTTCCTCCTCGCGCGCGAGGACCTGCCCGCACCGGCGGCGCGGCCTTACAATAGCCGCGCGGAATCGAAGGAGAAGACATGAGGTTCAGGCTTGCACCGGTGATGTCGCCGTTTTTGGCTTTGCTGCTGGCGTTCCCGGCGTTCGCGCAGCAGTCCTACCCTAGCCGCACCATCTCGATCATCGCCCCGTTCTCCCCCGGCACCGGGATCGACATTCTGGCGCGGACCTGCGGGCAGAAACTGAGCGAGCGCTGGGGGGTCGCCGTGGTGGTCGACAACAAGCCCGGGGCGAGCGGCAATATCGGCACGGAACTCGCGGCCCGGGCGCCCGCCGACGGTTACACGCTGATGATGACGGCGACGACTTTCGCCCTGAATCCGGTACTCGGTAAGGCGCGCTACGATCCCTTGCGCAGCTTCGTCCCCGTGAGCCTGGTCGCGACAGGCGTGCTCTCATTTGCCGTCACCGCGAAGACCCCGGCCAACACGATCGCCGAATTCCTCGATCTGGCGAGGGCGCAGCCCGGCAAGCTCAACTACGCCTCTTCCGGAAACGGCACGCCGCAACATCTCACCATGGAACTGCTCAAGCTCACTGCGGGAATCCAGATCACGCACGTTCCGTACAAAGGCGCCGCCGAGGCCACCAAGGATCTTGCCGGCGGCTATGTCGACGCGATGATCCTTCCGGTGCATACGGTTTCCCCGCTGGTCCATGCAGGCAAAGTGCGGCTCCTCGCGGTATTGAGCGATGAGCGCTCCAGCGTGTTTCCGGCCGTGCCGACCTTCAAGGAGGCGGGGCTCGCGGCCGTCGAATCGACCGTCTGGTACGGCTTGATGGCGCCCGCGTCGACACCTCAGAATCTGATAGGCAAGCTCAACAGCGAAATAAATTCCATCCTCGCCCAACCCGACGTGAAGGAAATCCTCGCCAGGCAGGGGCTGATTCCGGCAGGAGGAGAGCCGGAGCGCTTGTCGCGCCTCGTCAAGGCCGAGATCGAACGCTGGACCCGGGTCATCGCCGAGGCGAAAATCCGCGCCGACTGAGGACGAGGCCGTGAATCATCCAATCCCCGCGAAAATCTGGAACGACTACCACCGCCCCCACAAGGATCTGAGGGAGTTTCTTTCGCGCATCGAAAGCGCCGGCGAGCTCGTGAGAATCCCTGGCGCAGACTGGAATCTGGAGATGGGCACGCTCGCCGAAGCCGTCAACGAGCGCGCGAACGCTCCGGCGGTACTCTTCGAGCGCATCATCGGATATGACGGCTTTCGCGCATTGTCGGGCTCGACCAACTCGATGCGGCGCCTGGCGATCACGCTGGGCTTTCCGGTGCCCAAGCATCCCCTGGACGTGGTGCGCGCCTACCGCGACCGGATGAAGACCCACAAGCCGCTCCCGCCGCGCACGGTCAGCAGCGGACCGATCCTGGAAAACATCCAGAGCGGCGACGACGTGGACGTGTTGAAATTTCCAGTTCCATTTCTGCACGAACTCGACGGAGGCCGCTATATCGGCACCGATGACCTGGTGATCATGCGCGATCCGGACCAGAACTGGGTCAACTGCGGCACCTACCGGGTCATGGTGCACGACGCGAAGCGCGTCGGCGTCTGGATGTCGCCGGGCAAGCACGGCCGCCAGATCCGCGAGAAGTATTTCAAGCAGGGCAAACCTTGTCCGGTGCTCGTGTCCTGCGGCCACGATCCCATGCTGTTCCTCGCCGGCGGCAACGAACTGCGCTTCGGACTTTCCGAATACGATTACGCCGGCGGACACCGCAGCGAACCCTTCGAGGTGATCGAGAGCGGATTGCACGGGCTGCCGATGCCGGCGCATGCCGAAATCGTCCTCGAGGGAGAAATGCATCCCGGAGAGACGGCGCCCGAAGGCCCGTTCGGCGAGTTCACCGGCTACTACGCCGGCGGCAAGACCGAGCAGCCGGTGATACGCGTGCAGCGCGTCTACCACCGCAACGATCCGATCCTGCTCGGCTCGCCGCCGATGAAGCCGCCGCGCTTCCATTTCGGCCTGCCGTTCCGCGCCGCCGGCATCTGGAGCAATCTCGAAACCGCCGGCGTCACCGACGTGGTCGGCGTCTG
>JBGPTG010000039.1:0-15727 GCA_041490545.1 Gammaproteobacteria bacterium | reverse complement strand
GGTGCGCGCAAAGCCGAGCACTTCGATGTAGAACCTTTCCATCTTGCGCACGTCGTGGCAGAAAAGACGTATGGGCCCGTGGCGCACGATCTTGAACGGCCTGGGCAGGAGGATGCCGTCTACGTCGTACTTCGCCGGCGAGGTCTCCGGGTGGCGGAACCCGGCCGAAAGGTCGACGCCCTTTGCGCGCGCCTGCTCGACTTCGGCGTACTCGGGCATCTGCGGCAGCGGCGGCCGCTCGCGGAAGCCGCGCTCGTGCATGGGCTTCGGTTTGGAGGTGCCGGCCCAGCCGATCTGCTCCATGCCGTAGTAGAGCTCGTTGCGGTGGCCTTCCGGGTCGTACGGGTAGACGTGCCAGTTGGAGCCGGGCATGTCGCGGCCGGCGCGGCTGATGCGCACCCCCTTCTCCCGGAACCAGTCTGTGGCGTTCGCCACTTCGGCAAGGCTCGCCACCTGCCAGGTCATCTGGTTGACGGTGACATCCGCCGGGATGTCGCCGCCCCGGCCCGCCGCATTGTATACAGTGCCGTTGCACAGCACGAAGGAATGGTGGTCGGTGCCGTGGCGCAGGAAATACATGTTGGTGTCGCCGAGCGCCTTCAGCTCGTCGCGCTTGGGATGGTGCTCGGCGATGTCGAGGGGATCGGAGATGCGGAAACCGAGCCGCTCGGTGTAGAAGCTCAGGCAATCCACCGGGTTGCGCACGTTGAGGCCGAAATGTCCCAGCCTGCGGATCTTGAAAGGCTGCGCGAGCAGCACGCCGCCGACGTCGAACTTGCGCTTTACCCTGGCATCCATGACAGCTCTCCGGAATGAACGGCCCTAGTTCTTGTGGTCGGGAAAGAGTTTCTCCGCGAGGGCCATGCTCGCCACCCAGTCGCGGCTCTGGTGGTCGTACTGGCCGATGCGGCCGAATTTTTTCGCGCGCTCCTCGCAGACCTCGGGCGAGGGCCGGATCACCGCGGCGCCGCCCGAGAGCGCACCCACCTGCGCGCGGCAGGCGAGCTCGAAGAAGTGATGGTAGATGTAGGCTTCCGCAAGCGAGGTGCCGCACACCAGCGCGCCGTGGTTCTCGAGGATCATCGTCCACTTGTCGCCGAGCGACTGCGCGAGGCGCGCCGCGCCCTCGGGCGTGGTGTCGTCGACTTCGTTCGGATAGTAGGAGATGCGGTTGTAGAAGCGCATCGCCTGCTGCGTGATCGGCTGCAGGCCCATCTTCTGCGCCGACACGGCGAGGTTCGCCGGCGAATGCGTGTGCACCGCGGCGACGATGTCGGGCCGCGCCTTGAGCACTGCGGCGTGCAGGTTGTACGCCGCGGGGCTCGCCTTGAATCCGGCGTCCATCACCAGGTGGCCGTCGGCGTCGTACTTCGCGAGGTTCGACGCGGTGACCTGCTCCATGAAGACGTTGTCGGCCTTGACGAGGAAGTGCTGCGGTTCGCCGGGCACGCGCACCGAGATGTGGTTGTAGGTCATGTCGACCGAGACGAAGTGCGCGACCAGGCGGTGCGCCGCGGCGAGCTCGCAGCGCAGCTGCCATTCGTCCTTGCTCACGCGGGTGCGCACCGCGCCCACCTTCTTGCCACGCTTCATTTCCGGCTCCCGATTTGCTTGTGGCTGTCCACGCCGCATGCGGCGCTATTATGATGCGCAAATGAGGCGCGCGCACCGGATCGCGGCAGGACTCGCTTTCGCGCTGGGCGGGCTCGTGCTTGCGCTCGGGGCGGCGGCGGTTCTTGCGCAGACCTGGCCCACACGGCCGATCCGGATCATCGTGCCGAATGCCACGAGCGGTCTCCCCGACATTGCGGCGCGGCTGGTCGCGGTGCGGCTCGCCGACGCGCTCGGCCAGCAGGTGCTCGTCGAGAACCGCCCGGGCGCGGGCGGCACGATCGGCACGGCGGCCGCGGCAAAGGCCGCGCCCGACGGCTACACGCTGCTCGCCGTGTTCGACAGCCACGCGACAAACCCGCACCTCTTCAGGAATCTTCCCTACGATACGCTCGCGGATTTCCAGCCGATATCGCTCTTGGTGCGCGGACCGCTCGTCCTCGTTGTGCATCCCGGTATCGGTCCAACGAGCGTCGAGGAACTGATCGCGCTCGCCCGGGCGAAGCCCGGCGCGATCAACTTTGCCAGCGTCGGGCCCGGATCGCCGGCGCGGCTGCTGATGGAACTGCTGAAGATCGACGCCGGGATCGACGTGACCAACGTGGCGTACAAGGGCGCCGGGCTCGCGCTCGCCGACCTGGTGGGCGGGCAGGTGGACGCGATGTTCGCCACCGTGCCGAGCGTACGAGCGCACTGGCGCGCCGGGCGGCTGCGCGCGCTCGCGATCACCTCGGTACGGCGCAGCGGCATCGCGCCCGGCGTTCCCGCGATGAGCGAACTCTTCCCGGGATTCACCGCCGAGTCCTGGGTGGGCGTGCTCGCGCCGGCGAGGACGCCGCCGGACATCCTCGAGCGGCTGAACGCCGCAATCCTGAAAATTCTCGCGCAGGCCGAGATGCAGGAGCGCTTCGCCGAGCAGGGACTGGAGGTCGCCGGGGGCGCACCGGCCGAGTTCGATCGATGGATACGCGCCGAGATGGAGCGCTGGGGCAAGGTGATCCGCGCGCAGAAAATCACCCTCGAGTGAGCCGGCGCGCCGCGCCTGCTAGAATGCCGGAACCCGTTTCGCCCCCAACCGCCCTTCTTTCCTCCGAATTTCGCATGGACTACGCCAACATCCTGGTCGAGACGCGCGGCCGCGTAGGCCTCGCAACGCTCAACCGCCCCAAGGCGCTGAACGCGCTCAACGACGCGCTGATGAACGAGCTGGGCGACGCGCTGGCGAAGTTCGATGCCGACGAGGCCATCGGCGCCATCGTCGTGACCGGCAGTGACAAGGCCTTTGCCGCCGGCGCCGACATCGGGGCGATGAAGGACTGGGGCTACATGGATGTCTACAAGGGCGAGTACATCACGCGCAACTGGGAACGGATGAAGTCGGTCCGCAAGCCGGTCATCGCCGCGGTCGCCGGCTACGCCCTGGGCGGGGGCTGCGAGCTCGCCATGATGTGCGACATCCTGATTGCCGCAGACACGGCGAAATTCGGCCAGCCCGAGATCAAGCTTGGCATCATCCCGGGCGCGGGCGGCACGCAGCGCCTGCCGCGCGCGCTCGGCAAGGCCAAGGCGATGGACCTGATTCTCACCGGGCGCACGATGGACGCGGCTGAAGCCGAGAGGGCGGGGCTCGTCTCGCGCATCGTGCCCGCCGGGAAGCTGCTCGACGAAGCGCTCGCGCTCGCGTCGCAGATCGCCGAATTCTCGCTGCCCTCGGTGATGCTGGCGAAGGAAGCGATCAACCGCGCCTACGAGTCGCCGCTCGCCGAAGGCATGCTCTTCGAGCGAAGGCTGTTCCATTCGCTGTTCGCGACGGAGGACCAGAAAGAAGGCATGGCGGCGTTCGTCGAAAAGCGCAAGCCGAAGTTCAGGCAGCGCTAGCCGAGCGTTACCGCCCGCCGGGGAAGAGCGCCCCTCCGGGGCGGCCTCCCGCGCCTCCCGCACCGCATGACCGTCTTCACGAAATCCGCTCCGCGCGTCATCGCCTGGATGTGCGCCGCCCACGTCGCGAGCATGGCGGGCATAGCCACCTACGCGACGCTGCTGCCGCGCCTGCAGGACGAGTGGGCGCTGAACAATTCGCAGGCCGGGTTGATCAGCGGGGCATTCTTTGGCGGTTACATGGCCGCGGTACCGCTGCTCTCGAGCCTCACCGATCGCATCGACGCGCGTCGTGTCTACCTGGTGTCGAGCCTGGCCGCCGGCGCTGCGCTGCTGGCATTTGCGCTGCTGGCTCAAGGAGTGACCTCGGCTGCGCTGCTGCAGGTTCTCGCCGGCGCCGGTATCGCCGGCACTTACATGCCCGGGCTGCGTGCGCTGACCGACAATCTGCAGGGCACGAGCACGCAAAGTCGCGCCGTGGCGTTCTATACGGCGGTGTTCGGCCTTGGCACGAGCCTGTCGATCTTCATGGCGGGCCAGCTCGCCGATGTCCAAGGCTGGCGCTGGGCGTTCGGCTTCGCCGCGCTCGGGCCTTTGCTCGCCGGGGGCATGGTGATCGCGGGCCTGCCGCCGCGCAAACCGGTGCCCGGGCACGCCACCCACGTGCTCGATTTCCGGCCGGTGCTGAGAAACCGCGAAGTGCGGCCGTACATCTTCGGCTACGCCGTGCATTGCTGGGAGCTGTTCGGATCGCGCTCCTGGCTGGTTGCCTTCATCGTGTTTGCGCAGGAGTTCGAGGGCGCCGGCGGCGCGGGACCCGCCGCTTGGTCGGCGGTGACGATCGCAGCAGTGGCGAATTTGTTTGGACCGCCGGCGAGCATCGCCGGGAATGAACTCGCGATGCGCCACGGGCGCGAGCGCTGGATCTGGATGGCGATGCTCGCGTCGGGCCTGCTCACCTGCGCTTTGGGTTTCCTTGCTTTCCTGCCCTGGTACTTGATGGCGGCGCTGGCGATGCTGCACATGTCTCTGGTCATGGGCGATTCCTCGGCGCTCACCGCCGGACTGGTGACGCGCGCCGACGAGCGCATCCGCGGCGCGGCCATGGCGGTGCACTCGATGCTCGGATTCGGCGCCGGGCTCATTGCCCCGCTCGTGTTCGGCGCCGTGCTCGACCTCGCCGGCGGCAAGGCGAGCCCGCTCGCCTGGGGGTTCGCCTTCGCCAGCCTGGGCGCCGGTGCCGTCCTCATGCCGAGATTCATACGCGCACGCGCCGTGCCGCCCGCCGCCTAGCCGCTGGTGTGGCGCCGCTCGGGCGCCCAGCCTAAAATTCGTCAAAACAACACGGATTCAAGCCGATGCCGGGAAAACCGCAGGTCATCATCGCAGGCGCAGGGCCGGTAGGCCTGCTCACGGCGCTCGCGCTCGCGAAGCAGGACGTTTCGGTGCTGGTGCTCGAGGCCGAACCCGGTCTCACCATCGATCTGCGCGCCGGTACGTATCACCCGCCCTCGCTCGAGCTGATGGCGCCCTACGGCATCACCGACGAGATGCACAAGACCGCGATCAAGGTCCCGCGCTGGCAGATTCGCGACCGTCGCGAGGGCGTGATCGTCGAGTGGGACGTCGGCGAGATCTCCGATCTCACGCCTTATCCCTATCGCCTTCATCTCGAACAACACCGGCTCACGCCCATCATTCTTGCGAAGCTCGGGGAATATCCGAACGCCCGGGTGTGTTTCTCGCATAGGGTAACGGACCTCGAGCAGAGCCCCGACAAGGTGACGGTGACCGCGGCAACGCCGGGCGGCGAGGAAAGGTTCGAGGCCGAATGGCTGGTGGGCGCCGACGGGGGACGTAGCACCGTGCGCAAGTGCATAGACATGGGGTTCGACGGCTTCACCTGGGACGAGCGCTTCGTCGTGGCGAGCACAACCTACGATTACGCCCCGCACGGCTACACCCCGAACGCGTACCTTGCCGATCCGGGCGAATGGGCCGCGATTTTCAAGATGCCGGACGACGGGCCACCGGGGATCTGGCGGGTCATCTTTCCCGTCCCGCCCGAAGAGCAGGACGAGGTGACGTTATCGGAGGAAAAGGTCGAGTGGCGCATGCAGAATTTTCTTTCGAGGAAAGAGCGTTATCCGATCAAGTACAAGAGCATCTACAAGGTGCACCAGCGCGTCGCCAAGAATTTTCGCGACGGGCGCGTGTTGCTCGCAGGCGACGCGGCGCACCTGAACAATCCCATGGGCGCCTTCGGACTGAACGGCGGTATCCACGATTCGTTCAGTCTCACCGAGAAGCTGGGAAAAGTCTGTCGCGGAGAAGCTGACCCGACCCTGCTCGATCTGTATGTGCGCCAGCGGCGCACCGTGAATCTCGAATACGTGCAGGAGCACTCGATCAAGAACCTGAAGCGGTTGAACGAAAAATCGGAGAGCGTTCGCAGGAAGAACTTCGACGAGCTGCGCCGCCAGGCGGCAACGCGCGAAGGCAGGCGCGAGTTTCTGATGGTGAGCAGCATGATAGCCAGCGTGAGGCGGGCGAACGCGATAACCTAGCACCCGGTCGGGGCGTCGGCACGGCTCGGGGCACCGGCCTGGACCGTCGCCCTGCAGAAGGCGCGGCAGGAGGAGGAGGCGCATGGAGAAGATCTGGCTGAAGCACTATCCGCCGGGTGTGCCGGCCGAAATCGATTTCAGCGAGTACCGTTCGATCGGCGAGCTCTTCGAGAAGAGCACCGGGAAGTTCCGCGAGCGTCCGGCCTATTACAACATGGGCGCGACGATCAGCTTCGGCGATCTCGACCGTCTGTCGCGCGACTTCGGTGCCTGGCTGCAGGGCAAGGGCCTCGCCAGGGGTGCGCGCGTCGCCGTGATGATGCCGAACTGCCTGCAGTACCCGGTGGCCATCTTCGGCATCCTGCGAGCCGGTTATGTCGTGGTGAACGTCAACCCGCTCTACACGGCCCGCGAACTCGATCACCAGTTGCGGGATTCCGGCGCCGAGGCCATCGTCATACTCGAGAATTTCGCGCACGTGCTCCAGGCGGTCGTTGCCGGGACCGCGGTGAAGCACGTGGTGATCGCAGCGCTCGGAGACCTGCTCGGGCCCAAGGGGCTGCTCGTCAATTTCGTGCTGCGCCACGTGAAGAAAATGGTTCGCCGCTGGGACATACCCGACGCGGTGCGCTTCAACGCCGCGCTTGCCGGGGGCCGGCCGGCCGGGCTCAAGCCGGCGGAGGTGGGCCACGAGGACCTCGCGTTCCTCCAGTACACCGGCGGCACCACCGGCGTGTCGAAGGGCGCGATGCTGCTGCACCGGAACATCCTCGCCAATCTCGAACAGGCGATGGCGTGGATACGGCCGTTCATGAAGGAGGACGACCGGCAGGTGATGATCACCGCGCTGCCGCTCTACCACATCCTCTCCCTGACCGCGAACGGGCTGCTGATGATGAAGATGGGCGGCTGCAATGTGCTCATCACCAACCCGCGCGACATCCCCGGGTTCGTCAAGGAGCTCTCGCGCCACAAGTTCACCATGCTCACCGGAGTCAATACGCTGTTCAACGCGCTCCTGAACAATCCGGGATTTGCCGGACTGGATTTTTCCGGGTTGCGGGTTTCCCTTGGCGGCGGTATGGCGGTCCAGAAGCCGGTCGCCGACCGCTGGAAGAAAATGACCGGCTGCACACTGGTCGAAGCCTACGGGCTGTCGGAAACCTCGCCCGCGGTGACCATCAATCCGCTCGACCTCAGGGACTACAACGGATCGATCGGACTGCCGATTTCCTCAACCGAGCTCGTGCTCCGCGGTGACGACGGCAAGGAAGTCCCGCTCGGTTCTGCCGGGGAGATCTGCGTTCGCGGGCCGCAGGTGATGAAGGGCTACTGGAACAGTCCCGCCGAGACCGCCAAGGCTCTTGGACCCGACGGCTTTTTCGCCACGGGCGACGTCGCGGTGATGGACGAGCGCGGCTACGTGAGGATCGTCGACCGCAAGAAGGACATGCTGCTGGTGTCGGGGTTCAACGTCTATCCGAACGAGATCGAGTCGGTGGTGGTGGCGCACCCGGGCGTGCTCGAGTGCGCGGTGATCGGCGTTCCGGACGCGCACTCGGGCGAGGTGCCGAAGCTGTTCGTCGTGAAGAAAGACCCCGCGCTCACCGAGGCCGACGTCCGGGCGTATTGCGAAGCCAACCTCACCGGCTACAAGCGGCCGAAGACCATCGAGTTCCGCAAGGAACTGCCGAAGACGAACGTCGGCAAGATCCTGCGCCGCGCCCTGCGCGAACCGCCCGCGGCCTAGGCGTGCCCGGCGGTTCCGGGGCCGTGCCCGCCGAGAACCCTGTCGATCGATGCGAGGAGAGTGTCGCGCTGCACCGGCTTGGTGAGGTAATCGGCCACGCCAAGTTTCTGCGCTCTCGCGTACAGGTCGTCGTCCCTCGCGCCGGTGAGCACGATCACGGCGATGGATGCCGTGGCCGGATCGCCGCGCAGCGCCGCGAGCACCTCGATTCCGTGCATGTAGGGAACGAACAGGTCCAGAATGATCACGTCGGGTCGATTGTCGATCACCGCGCGCAGGCCCGCTGCCGCGTCTTGCGCGGTGCGCACCCCGTGTCCCGCGCTCGTCAGGTGCACTCGGAGCAGGTCGAGGAACGTGGCGTCGTTTTCGATTACCAGGATGCCGGCCAAAGTTTTTCCAGTATGCGCTGCGCCTGGATGGATGTCAGGCCGCTGAAATCCTAACACTCATATCGGCCCGATTATTCCCGGGACTCCTGCACCAGCCTTGCGGGGTGCGCTGGCGTGCACTGCATGACCTGCTGATCGATTGCGCCGAAGATCGACTGGCCCGGTGCGTCGAACATTTCGATGCGCACGCGGTCGCCGGGTTTCAGATAAGGCGTCTCCGGCTTGCCGTTGCGCAGGGTCTCGAGCGCCTGTATTTCGGCCAGGCACGCGCATCCGGCCCGGTGGCCGTGATTAGATATGGTGCCCGAGCCGAGTACCGTGCCGGCGCCCAGGCGCCGCGTCCTGGCGGCGTGCGCGATGAGGTGCGGAAAATCGAACTGCATGTCGGTGCCGCTGTCGGGCGTGCCTAGGGATCGTTCGTTTACCCGCACGCTCACCGGACGCGCGAGCCTTCTGCCGTTCCAGGCGTTCCCGAGTTCGTCCGGGGTCACCGCGACGGGGGAGAACGCCGTGGCGCCTTTCCCGTGAACGAAGCCGAAACCCCTGGCGAGCTCGGCCGGGATCAGGTTGCGCAGGCTCACGTCGTTTGCCAAGGCAAGGAGCAGTATGTGTTCTCCGGCGCGGTCCGGCTTCACGCCGAGCGGCACGTCGCCGAGAAAAACCGCGACTTCGGCCTCCAGGTCGATTCCCCAGGCCTCGTCTGCGTCGATCGGATCGCAGGGGCCGATGAAGTCGCCGGAGTCGCCCTGGTACATGAGCGGTATTTTCTTCGCGTCCTCCGGCATGGCCGCTCCGCGCGTCTTGCGCAGCAGCTCCACGTGGGGCAGGTAGGCGCTCGCGTCCAGCCACTGGTAGGCGCGCGGCAGCGGCGCCGCCAGCCGTCGCGGGTCCAGTTCAAACGCGCCCTTCCCCGCAGACCGGTTGAGGTCTTCGTAGATCTGCTGCAGATGCGGCGCGAGGTAATCCCAGTCGTCCAGGGCCGACTGCAGCGTCGGAGCGACGTCGTAGGCGATAACCGCGTACCTGAGGTCTTTCGACACGACGATAAGCGCGCCGTCGCGGCTGTCGTCCTTGAGCGTCCCGAGCTTCATTGTTGTTGTTCCTGGCCGTTCGGTGCCGACGTTACTGACGGCGGGCCGGCCATTCTACGCGAGGCGGACGCGCCGTCTCAACGGGCCCGGGAATGCGAATGGGCGAGTTCCGGATGCAGGGCGAGCACCCGCCGGCGCAACTCGAGCAGGTACGGATCGCGCACGCCGTGCTCGCTCAGGCCCCGCACCGTCTCGAGAAGGTATTCGGCGGGCGTCCCGAGCTGACCGCGCGCGCTCACCAGGGTGCGGATCACGGTTTCCGGAGGCAGCTTGCCGGCGTAGCTCGGGTGCGATCGATTCACGAAAAAAGCGATCGCGCGCAGGTGCTCGCGGCCCGTGTCCACTCTCGCCCAGCGCGGATGATAGGCGCCAAGCACCATTTCGCGCCGCCACAGCAGACGCAATTCATCGGGCACCTGGCGGCCGGCGATGCGAAACGCCACCCCGCGGCAGCTCCCGCCGGCGTCGAGTCCGAGCACGAGTCCGGGTTTCTGCCGCGACCCGCGGTTGACATGCGACCAGAGGCAGAAGCTGCGGTGAAAGCCGTGCAGGCGCGCGACGCACCGCTCCTCGTGCTGCACGATCGGGTTCCAGATGAGGGAGCCGTAGCCGAACAACCACACGTCCTCGCCCGGGGCCTGCTGCTCGAGGAGTCCCTTCACCGATGCGTCCTGCTCCGCCTCGGTGAGCACGCGTACGCCGGGATTCGCCTCGCAGAAGAGTTTCTTCAGGCGGTCGGCTTCGAGATCGGCGCGGGTGAGCGACATCAGGCGGCCCGGGCGGCGGAGCGCTGCGCACGGAAAGCGGCAAGCAGCCCGGCTTCTTTCTTCTTCGCTTCGTCGAGGTGGCGGCGTTTGACGTGACCGTAGCCCCGGATGTGCTCGGGGATGCCCGCGATTTCCACCGCGAGCTTGTGGTTGTCGCGGTCCAGGCGCTCGAGCAGACCAGCGACGGTTTGCTCGTAGTCCTCGACGAGCCGTCGCTCGGTCCTGCGCTCTTTCGTGTAGCCGAAGATGTCCAGCGCGGTGCCGCGCAGGCCCTTCAGCTTCGCGAGGATCCTGAACGCGGGCATCATCCAGGCACCGAACTCCGCTTTGCGCGCCTCACCGGTGCGCGGATCCGGCCTGTTGAAGATGGGCGGGGCGAGGTGGAACTTGAGGCGGTAGCCGCCTTCGAACATGCTCTCGATCCTGCGCGCGAAGGCCGGGTCGGCGTACAACCGCGCGACTTCGTATTCGTCCTTGTAGGCCATGAGCTTGAACGCGTAGCGGGCCACGGCCTCGGTGAGCGCGGCGCCGGCCCCGAGCCCGGTCTCGGCGGCGCGCGCGCTCTCGACCAGGGCCTTGTAGCGCGCCGCGTAGGCCGCGTCCTGGTAGCCGGTCAGGAACTCGACGCGGCGGGCAACCAACTCGTCGAGATTGCGCGAGAACGCCTGCGAGATGGGAATTACCTCCGCGGGCGTGGCGAGCCGCTCAACTTGCGCGAGGTCCGCTGCCGCGCGCCGCCCCCAGGCGAACGCCTTCCGGTTGAATTCGACGGCGACACCATTCAGCTCGATCGCGCGCAGCAGCGACCCTTGCACAAGCGGCACCCAGCCTTTCTGGAACGCGTAGCCGAGCATGAACATGTTGGTCGCGATGGCGTCGCCCATCAGCGCCGTGGCGAGTTTGCCTGCCGGAACGAATTCGACGTTTGCCGCGCCCGCCGCCTCGACGATATCTCCCTGAAGGTCGGTTCCCGGAAGCTGCCAATCCGGGTTCTTCACGAATTCGGCGGTCGGCGATACCGTCGCATTGACCACGACCTTGGTGGTCGCGTCGTTCATCTTAGCGAGCGCTTCGGTGCCTGAGGCGACGACAAGGTCGCAGCCGAGGACGAGGTGGGCGGCACCGGTACCCACTCGCACCGAATGCAACTCCTCGGGGGTTCCCGCGATCTTCACGTGCGACATCACCGGTCCGAACTTTTGCGCCAGGCCCGACATGTCGAGCACGGTAGCGGCTTTGCCTTCGAGGTGCGCCGCCACCGCCAGGATTTGGCCGATGGTGATGACGCCCATGCCGCCGATGCCGGTCACCAGCACCTGGAACGGCCGATCCAGCGCCGGCGTTTGCGGTTCGGACAGGGGCGGAAATTCAGATTCGCCTTCGAAGCCGGCCTTGCCCTTCTTCAGGCTCCCGCCTTCGACCGTGACGAAGCTCGGGCAGAATCCCTTCAGGCAGGAGAAGTCCTTGTTGCAGGCGGACTGGTTGATCGCGCGCTTGCGCCCGAATTCGGTTTCGAGCGGCTCCACCGCCAGGCAGTTGGAGGCGACGCTGCAGTCGCCGCAGCCTTCGCAGACGAGCTCGTTGATCACCACGCGCTTCGCGGGATCGGGAAATTCGTCGCGTTTCCTGCGGCGGCGTTTCTCGGTGGCGCAGGTCTGCACATAGATGATCGCCGAGACGCCTTTTTTCTCGCGCAGCTCGCGCTGCACGGCGTCGAGCTCCTCGCGCGGGCGGATCGTCACTCCCGGGGCCCAGTCGAGTCCGGCGGGAAGTTCTTCTTTCTCGTCCACGACGACAACGATGGGATGCACGCCTTCGGCGGCGATCTGGCGCGAGACCATCGCCGGGTCGAGCGGCCCGTCGACGTGCTGGCCGCCGGTCATCGCCACCGCGTCGTTGTAGAGAATCTTGTAGGTCATGCTGACCCCGGAAGCTGCGGCGGCGCGAATCGCGAGCAGCCCCGAATGAAAATAAGTACCGTCGCCGATGTTGGCGAACACGTGCGGGCACTCGGTGAAATGCGCCTGCCCGATCCAGGGCGCGCCTTCGCCGCCCATGTGCGTGAAGGTGGTGGTGTTGCGGTCCATCCACAGCGCCATGAAGTGGCAGCCGATCCCGGCCATGGCGCGGCTACCCTCGGGCACTTTCGTCGACGTGTTGTGCGGGCAGCCGGCACAGAAGTAGGGCAGGCGGTTTGCCACGACGCGCGGTCGGGCGAGCGCCTTTTCCTTGAATTCGAGGTAGGCAAGTCGCTCACGGTAGCGGTCGCCCAATCTCCGGTCGAGGCCGAGCTTGGCGAAGCGATTCGCCAGTGCCTTGGCGATGAGCGCGGGCGAGAGCTCGTAGTGCGCCGGCAGCAGCCAGTTGCCGGCGGGCTGGCCCGCGGCGATCGACCATTCGCCGTTATCGTCGAACTTGCCGACCACGCGCGGCGGGCGCATGCCGTCGCGCCAGTTGTAGAGTTCTTCCTTGATCTGGTATTCGATGACCTGGCGCTTTTCCTCGACGACGAGGATTTCTTCGAGCCCTTCGGCGAATTTGCGCGCGCCCTGCGGCTCGAGCGGCCAGGACATCGCCACCTTATACAGGCGGATGCCAACATCGCGCGCAAGGTTCTCGTCGATTCCGAGATCGGCCAGCGCCTGCAAGGTGTCGCCATACGACTTGCCGGTCGTGACGATGCCGAAGCGGGGGGGCGGGTAACCTGCGGGCGAGTCCCAGACGATCCGGTCGAGCTTGTTGGCGCGGCAATAGGCGAGCGCGGCGTAGACCTTGTAGTCGAGCAGCCGCGCTTCCTGCTCGAGAAAACCGTCCGGCCAGCGGATGTTGAGGCCGCCCGGCGGCATGGCGAAGTCCGTGGGAACGGTGATCTGCACCCGCCGCGGATCGATCTCGACCACCGCGCCCGATTCAATGACGTCGGTGACGCATTTGAATGCGATCCAGCACCCGGAGAAGCGCGACATGGCGATGCCGTGCAGGCCGAGGTCGAGATATTCCTGCACGCTGGCCGCGTTGAGCACCGGGATGCAGCAGGCCTTGAAGATGTGCTCGCTCTGGTGCGCGAGCGTCGAGGATTTCGCTGCGTGGTCGTCGCCGGCGAGCACGAGCACGCCACCATGTTTCGATGTTCCCGCGGAATTGGCGTGCTTGAATACGTCGCCGCAACGGTCCACGCCCGGCCCTTTCCCGTACCACATGGCGAATACGCCGTCGTATTTCGCGTCCGGATACAGATTGACCTGCTGCGAGCCCCAGATGGAGGTGGCGGCGAGATCCTCGTTCACACCGGGCTGGAAGCGGATGTGGCTTTTCTCGAGATGTGTTTTCGCGCGCCACAGCGCGTAGTCGAAGCCGCCGATGGGTGAACCGCGGTAGCCGGAAATGAAGCCCGCTGTGTTCAGTCCTGCGGCAAGATCGCGGGCCCGCTGCAGCATCGGCAGGCGCACCAGGGCCTGGGTTCCGGTCATGAAGGCGCGTCCACGGACGATGGTGTACTTGTCGTCGAGGCCGATCTCCGAGGGCGTGATAGGGGCGTTCATGGGCGTTCGCCTCGGCGCTGCAGCCTCGGCGACGGGGAGCGGCGCCGCCGCTCTGGATCGCGTTCTGCCGCCGGTCGGAGCATGGTGGGCATTTTATCCCGCCTGTCCGGGACGGTCGGGCGCGGATCGGCGGGTGCCGCGGTCGTGTTCCTGCAGCCAGCGCCGTAGCGCAGCGCTGACCTCGGCGGGCTGCTCCAGCGTCGAGAGGTGGCCGCAGGTTTCGATGACTTTCAGCCGCGCTCCGGGAATTGCGGCAGCCATTTCCTCGTGGCGGTCGAGCGGCGTGAGCACGTCCTGCCGTCCGCAGAGCACCAGGGTCGGGCAGCCAATGTCGGGCAACAGAGGCCGGCTGTCGGTGCGACTCATGATCGCCTGCTCCTCCCGTATGAAGGAATCCCTTCCAGTGTTCCTGGCCATTTCCTTGATAGCGATCACTAACTGCTCGTCGTTCAGACGGGCGCGATGGACCAGCATCGGCAGGAGCGCGTCGGTGACGCCCATGAACCGGCCGCGTGCGGCCAGTGCAATCAAGCCCTGGCGCCTCTGCGATTGCTCGGGAGTGTCGGCGCGCGCGCTGGTATCGAGCAGCGCCAGTCGGATGATACGGTCGCGGGCCTGCCGAAAAATCTCCAGTGCCACGTAGCCGCCCATCGACAGGCCGGCCAGCGCGAAGCGCTCAAACGGAATCTCGCGCAGAATGTCGGCGGCGAGGCCGGCCATTGAATCCGAGCGCGTGTGGTCGGCGACCCAGCAGTCGGCGGTATCCGCAAGCCCCTCGACTTGCTCTCGCCACATCCGGGCATCGCAGAGCAGCCCCGGGACGAGGACAAGCTGCTGTTTCGCGGGGAAGTTCATGGGGGCGCGGCCCCGGGAAAGAGACCTGGATGTCGGACAAAGCGAAATGTATGCCAACACGCGTTGACAGTATTTGAAAAACTACGCATAATCAGCAGTTTCGTTCGGAGGGGTGCCCGAGCGGTTAAAGGGGGCAGACTGTAAATCTGTTGGCCTTGCGCCTACGTTGGTTCGAATCCAACCTCCTCCACCAGAATATCGTTTGCCTGGGCGAGGTGGTCGCCAGATTGGGTTTCACGGCGCGGGTGTAGCTCAATGGTAGAGCAGAAGCCTTCCAAGCTTACGACGAGGGTTCGATTCCCTTCACCCGCTCCAGTATTCGATGCAAGTTTAATGAAACGCACGTCGCCGTTGTAGCTCAGTGGTAGAGCACTCCCTTGGTAAGGGAGAGGTCGTGCGTTCAATCCGCACCAACGGCACCACCGCAATAGCGTAGGAGAAGACATCATGTCGAAGGGCAAGTTTGAGCGCACCAAGCCGCACGTGAACGTGGGGACGATTGGGCACGTGGACCACGGCAAGACGACGCTGACGGCGGCGATGACGCACGTGCTGGCGAAGAAGTACGGTGGGGAGGCGAAGAACTACGACCAGATCGATGCGGCGCCGGAGGAAAAGGCGCGCGGCATCACGATCAACACCGCGCACGTGGAGTACGAGACGAGCAAGCGGCACTACGCGCACGTGGACTGTCCGGGGCACGCCGATTACATCAAGAACATGATCACGGGCGCGGCGCAGATGGACGGGGCGATCCTGGTGGTGAGCGCCGCCGACGGGCCGATGCCGCAGACGCGGGAGCACATTCTGCTGGCGAGGCAGGTCGGGGTGCCGTTCATCGTGGTGTTTCTGAACAAGGCCGACATGGTCGATGACAAGGAGCTGCTCGAGCTGGTGGAGGTGGAGGTGCGCGAGCTGCTCTCGAAGTACGAATTTCCCGGGGACACGACCCCGATCGTGATCGGCTCGGCGCTGAAGGCGCTCGAAGGCGACAAGGGCGAGATGGGCGAGGTGGCGATCATGAAGCTCGCCGACGCTCTGGATACGCATATACCGCTGCCCAAGCGGGCGATCGACGGGCCGTTTCTGATGCCGGTGGAGGACGTGTTCTCGATCTCGGGGCGCGGCACGGTGGTCACGGGGCGCGTCGAGCGCGGCATCGTGAAGGTGGGCGATGAGTTGGAGATCGTCGGGCTCAAGGCCACGGCCAAGACGGTGTGCACGGGCGTGGAGATGTTCAGGAAGCTCTTGGACCAGGGCCAGGCGGGGGACAACCT
>JBGPTG010000038.1:0-15756 GCA_041490545.1 Gammaproteobacteria bacterium | reverse complement strand
TCCCCTATCGCGAACTCGACTACGCCCGGCTGGAAGACTGGCTTGCGCGAATTCTCGAACTTGATCCGAGAGGCCAGTATCCGCTGTTCGCAGCGAGCCGCCTTTATGCTGAAGTGCCAATCGAGGCAAAGCAGCGCAGCATGCTCGAATTCATCTATACGCAGTTTTTCGCCGATCCCAACCGGCGCTGGCCCTGGCTGTCCCACGCGGCAATCATCGCCAAACACCGTCTCAAGGACCTTCCGCTTGCGCGCCGCTATGCCGCAGCGATACAACGCTACGCGACCGGCAAACAGGTTCCCCTTTGGGCCCGACAGATGGAGATCTTCATTCTCGAAGACCTCGGCGAACTGGAGACAGCCCGCATCATGATCGGCGGATACCTGCAAAGCGGCGAGATCCACGACCCGGCGGAGCTGAGGTTTCTCGAAGACCGTCTTAAGTTGCTGGAAGCACGCAGCAAATCTGCTAGATGAGGAATCTGTCAAGATTCCGTCGCAAGTGTCTGCATATCGACACTTGGGTGAGGAATGCATTTCTAACCGCATGATTATTATCATACAAAATGGGCACGCTTATTGCGAATAGGTCCCTACCTTCAAACTCCGCGAGAACGGGGAAAAAATGAAAGCATATACTCACACTCGCATCGCCCAGGCTGGCTTCACGCTGGTCGAGATTGCGATCGTCTTGGTGATCATCGGGTTGCTGCTGGGCGGCATCCTGAAGGGCCAGGAAATGATCACGCAAGCGAAGATCAAGAACATCATCAACGACTTCAACGGCGTGACTGCGGCGGTCAATACCTACCAGGATCGCTATCGGGCGCTGCCCGGGGACGACCTTACCGCGGCAAGCCGATGGGCGACCCAGGGCGCGGTAGCCGGCACCGGCGACGGCGTTCTCTCTGGCAAGTACAATGCTATCCCGACTGCTACCCTAACTAACGCACAGGAATCCAACCTGTTCTGGTGGCATCTGCGTTTGGGCGGGTTCGTGCCGGGCGCAATAAGCGGCATCGCTGCCGGCTTGCAGCCGCCCAACGCGACCAACGGCATGATCGGCGTGCAATCGACCGGCCTCGGCTACACCTCCAACATAGTCTGCAGCAGCAATCTGCCCGACAAGATCGCCATCGCCGTCGATACCGCGATGGATGACGGCACACCGGGCGCCGGGGAAATCCGTGCCGACATACAGGCCGGGCCGAGCCCGACCGTGCCCAACACCAGCACTATCTCGGCTTACGCCGAGACCGGGCAGAACCAGTACCTGCTCTGCAAGAACCTGTAAGCGATCGCAATCCTGAAAAGCCCGCCTCGGCGGGCTTTTTTCTTTCCGTGCGACTCACGACCGTGAAGGCAGAGAGAGCGCGACTACCGGCAATAAGTCTGCTGCTCGCGGGCAGTCTGTGTTTCCTGCCGTTCCTGATGCCGTACCACGAACTACCGGTCAAGACTTTCCACGCCGAGTGGCTGGCCGCAGTCCTGGGCATCGGCGCCACGCTGGTCGCGCTCGCCGCTCGCTCCGACCCGATCGTATCCTGGCCGGTCCCGGCGCGCTGGCTTGCTGCCTTTGCATTGTTCCTCGCCTTTCAGGCCGCGTACGGCAATCCGGCGTACCCTCAACTGCCTTTGCTAGCCGCCCTGTACGTCCTCTATGCGGTGTTGATGATCTGGCTGGGCGCGCAGCTGACAAAGACGCTGGGCATCGAGCGCGTCGCAATGGCGTTGGCCGCGTTTCTTCTGGCGGGCGCTTTGCTGACCGCGCTGTCAGGAGCTCTGCAGTTCTATGGCCGGCCCGCGATGCTGGAAGACGTCGTCGTGACGCTCTATGGCGGCCGCGCGTACGGAAACATCGCCCAAGCCAACCTCTACGCGAACTATCTGGCCTTGGGCGAATGCGCGCTCTTGTTCCTCTGGGTGCGCGGGCGCGTGCCCGCCGCGTATGCGCTGCCTGCCCTGGCCCTGCTCGTTCTGGGCAGCGCGCTGTCCGGCTCGCGCAGCGCACTGCTCTACGCGCTGTGGTTCGCGGTGTTCGGCTCGCTTGCGGGACGTCATCAAGAGGGGATCGAAACGCGGGGCCTGAGACCAGCCGCGTATGTCATGGCGAGTGCAACGCTGGCCGCGTACGCCGCCATCCCCTGGCTCAACGGCGTATTTCATCTCGGTCCGCCGGACGCCGGCGTATTGGATCGGGTGATTGCATTCTCGGGTGAGTCGGGCGTGTTTTCCGATCCACGCCCGCGAGCGTGGCTGCTGGCCCTCCGCGCATTCGCCGCTGCGCCTGTCGCCGGCGTCGGCATGGGAGAGTTTGCAAGTGCCGCATTCAGCCTGGGACTCGACCCGGTACTCATACGAAGCGGTGAGATTTGGACGTCGCCCCACAATCTTCCGCTGCACCTCCTGGCCGAAGTAGGCGCCGTCGGCACGGTCCTCGCGCTCGGCGGCCTTTGCGCCTGGGGTTGGCAGGCCGCTCGGCAATATTGCGCGGAAAGACGCATCGCGTGGTGGTGGATCATTGCCGCAGTCGGAGTGGAAATGATTCACTCCATGATCGAATTTCCGCTGTGGCATGCGCCATTTCTCGGCGTGACTGCGCTGTTGATGGGTGTCGGGGCGGCGCCCGGCTCGACTTCCCTTGCCGTCTCGCGGGCGAGCCGCATCGCCACGACGAGCGCCTGTGCTGTCCTTGCAATTGTCTCGGTCATCATGCTTAAGGACTACCTGCGCCTGGATGCGACGCGCGCTTCCGGAACAAGCACCATCGCGCTGGTCACCCCCGCCGAGGCGCAGCGCGACGCTGCGACCATGCACGATCTGGCTCACGGCCTGATGGCGCCGCTCGCGGAGTTTTGGATCCTCATGGGCGCCCCGCTGGATCGAAACGACCTCGCCGCTAAATCGGCGATGAGCGAACGCGTTGCGCGGTTTTCGCCGGGCTATGCAGTGCTGGCCAGGCGCGGGGTCTTCCTCGCCTTCGAAGGCGAAGCCCAAAAGGCGCAGGACTTGCTTGCGAATGTCTTGCGAACATTTCCGCACCGGCGCGATTCCACGATCCTGATCCTCCAACGAGCGTCCGCTGCGGATCCGGGTGCGATCGAGCCGTTGTTGCGGCTCACAACGGGCAAGGGCGCCCCGGAGGGTTAGAAATCAGCCTTGCAACAGCCGCATTTCGGCTGCGGCGAGCTGCTCCGGTGTACCCAGCAGCACGATAACGTCACCTTGCTGCAGGGCAGTTTTCGGATCCGGCGAAATCATCCGCAGTTTGTGGCGGCGCAAAGCCGTAACCCGTACGCCAAGCCGCTCCAGCGCGAGCTCCTCGATCCTGCGCCCCGAAGCGTGAGTGCCGGTCGCCACGGTCACGGAATGCAGCCGCGGCTCACGCGCTTCGTCTGGGTCTTCAGGCTCGTCGCTGCCTCCGTGGAAAAAACCGCGCATCAGGCTGTAGCGATGCTCACGGACGTCACGTATCCGGCGGACGACGCGCCGCAAAGGCACCCCGAGCAGGACCAACGCGTGCGAGGCGAGCATCAAGCTCGACTCGAAGGTCTCGGGGACGACTTCTGCCGCCCCTGCGGCGATCAGCCGATCCAGGTCCGCATCGTCCAGTGTCCGCACGATCACCGGCAGGGACGGATTCAGCGTGCGCACGTGGTGCAGGATTCGCAGCGCAACTTGCGTATCCGCAAACGTAATGACCAGCGCACTCGATCGTGCTATTCCCGCCGCGACCAGCGTCTCATGCCGCGAGGCATCGCCGAAGACAACTTTTTCTCCGGCGGCTGCCGCTGCGCGTACGCGTTCCGGGTCGGTGTCCAGGGCGATACAAGCAATGCGCTCCTCCTCCAGCAGGTGCGCCAAACGCTGTCCGGTGCGCCCGTAGCCGCATATTATGACGTGCCGCTCGGTCGCAAGGCTCTGTACGGCAACTCGATGCAATGCAAGGGATTGCAGCATCCACTCCGCACTTGACCACCTCAGCACCAGCTTGTCGCTGAACTGGATGAGGAAGGGAGCTGCCAGCATCGATAACAGCATCGCCGCCAAAACAAGCTGCGCAAAATCGGGCTCCACCAAAGCGACGGACTGAGCCTGAACGATCAGCACCAGGCCGAATTCGCCGGCCTGAGCGAGGGCGAATCCACTGCGCAGCGCCGAACCCGGAGTTGCGCCGAAGAGTCGCGCCAAGGCCGCGACCAGCCCAAACTTGAACGCGACCAGCAACGCCGCCAACGTCAGCGTCAGGGCAAAATCGGACGCGACTGTCTTCAGGTCGAGCCGCATACCTATCGTCACGAAGAACAATCCCAGGAGAACCTCCCGAAACGGCCGGATATCCTCCTCAACCTGATGGCGGTACTCGGTTTCGGCTATGAGCATGCCGGCGAGGAACGCACCCAGCGCGAGAGACAACCCGGCCTGCTCGGTGAGCCAGGCCAGTCCCAAAGTGATGAGCAGCACGTTGAGGATGAAAAGCTCGTGCGAACGGCGCTTCGCCACCACGTGAAACCAACCGCGCATCAACCGCTGCCCGGCGAAAAGCAGCACCAGAAGCACCGCACCCGCCTTGGCCAGCGCCAGAGCCAGATGCGGAAGCAGATCACCGTTCCCCTGCGCGATTGCGGGTATCACGATCAGCAAAGGAACGACGGCCAGATCCTGGAAAAGCAGTACACCGACGATGTCGCGGCCATGCGGCGTTTCCGTTTGCATGCGTTCGGCAAGCAGGCGCAGGACGATCGCCGTAGAGGACATGGCAAGCGCGCCGCCAACTGCGACGGCAGCCTGCCAGGTTCCTCCCGACAACGATGCCGCGGCGAGCGCGACGGCTACGGTCAGCAGAACTTGAACGAATCCAAGTCCGAAGACCGCCCGCCGCAACTGAAAGAGCTTCGGGAGGCTGAACTCCAGGCCGATCGAAAACATCAGGAACACGACGCCGAATTCGGCAAGATGCCGTCCTTCGTCGGTGTCCGGAATCCACGCGAGGGCAAACGGCCCCACGGCAACCCCGACCAGGAAATAGCCCAGCAGGGGCGGCAGGTGCAGCCAACCGAATACCACCACCGCCAATACGGCGCTCGCCAGCAGTATCAGTACAAGTTCGAGGGAACCGCCCATTCCAGAAGTCTTTGTTTCTACAGGCGCAGCATCAAAAAACGGCAAAATCGCTCTGGTATACTCAGGCCTATGATAACGGTGCCGCACCCCGCGAGCCAGCAAAGCCCTCGAACATGAACGATCGGTCCAGCAAAGACGTCTCCGCGTCGGCCATAGAAATCGCACGCAAGGTGCTCGCCATCGAAGCCGATGCAGTCGCTGGATTGATCGGTCGCCTGGACGAGAGCTTCTCCGAAGCAGTGAGCCTGATCCTGGCCTGTCGCGGCCGAGTCGTGGTGAGCGGCGTGGGCAAGTCGGGACATATCGCCCGCAAGATAGCATCGACGCTGGCGAGCACCGGCACGCCGGCCTTCTTCGTTCATGCGGCCGAGGCAGGACACGGCGATCTGGGAATGATCACGCGCGACGATGTAGTACTGGCGCTGTCGAATTCCGGCCAATCGGATGAGCTGCTCACGATCATTCCATTGATCAAACGCCAGGGCGCAAAGCTCGTCGCAGTGACCGGCAAGCCGGACTCGGCCCTCGCCCGGGAAGCCGATGTGCACATTGCCGCTTCCGTGGAGAAAGAAGCCTGCCCGCTGAATCTCGCTCCCACGGCAAGCACGACTGCGGCGCTCGCGCTCGGCGACGCACTGGCGATTGCGCTCATGGACGCGCGCGGCTTCAACGAGCGCGACTACGAGCAGGCGTTCGCGCGCGTGCACCCCGGGGGCGCGCTGGCCAAGAGGCTTCTCACGCATGTATCAGACGTCATGCGAACCGGCGATGCCGTCCCCAGCGTTCCCGATACGGCGCTCCTGTCCCAGGCCCTGCTCGAGATGTCCGACAAGGGCATGGGAATGACCGCGGTTCTCGGCCCTGGAGGGAAAGTTGTCGGGGTTTTCACCGACGGCGATTTGCGCCGGACACTGGAGCGCTCTCCCGACATACGCTCGCTGAAGGTCGGTTCCGTCATGACCCGCAACCCGCGCACCATCGGCTCGCGCAAGCTCGCCGCGGAAGCCGTTGAGTTGATGGAACGCAACAAGATCGGTCAGTTGATCGTGGTGTCGGAGGGCGATGTCATTGCCGGTGCGCTCAACATGCACGACCTGTTTCTGGCCAAGGTCATTTGATGGGCGAGGATCTGGCGGAACGATTGCGGAACCTGCGCTTGATGGTTTTCGACGTCGATGGGGTTCTCACCGACGGAACACTTTACTTCGGGGAATCCGGCGCAGAAATGAAGGCATTCAACGCGCGCGACGGCCATGGCCTCAAGATGCTGATGGACAGCGGAGTCCTTGTCGCGATTCTCTCTGCGCGCCGCTCGCGCGCCGTGGAACTGCGCGCCGCTGAACTCGGAATCGAACGCGTTGAGCAAGGCGCCTCCGACAAGAAAAAGTCCTTTCTCCGTCTGCTTGGCGGTCTGCAGCTGTCGCCGGCCGCAGCAGGCTATGTGGGGGACGACCTCGTTGATGTCCCGGTACTCGCATGCTGCGGATTCGCCGCGAGCGTGCCCGAAGCGCCTGACGTCGTGCGCGAGCGCGTGCACTACGTCTCGCGCACCTCCGGTGGTCGCGGCGCCGTGCGGGAGATCTGCGAGTTGATCATGCGTGCACAGAACACCCTTGAAGCGTCGATTGCACGTCAACTGGCATGAAAACCCGTGTTACCAATCTGTTGCCGATTGCCCTGATGCTGTTCCTGGCAGCGCTCACGCTTTGGCTGCAGTATGCCGTGCTCGAGGGATCCGGCTTGCAAGCCAAGCCTGCCGCGCACGAGCCGGACGCGATCGTCGAGAATTTCACGGTTCAGCGACTCGACGACGCCGGAAAGCTCCAATACACGTTTTCCGCCCCTAGAATGTCGCACTTTGCCGACGACGGATCGGGAGAAGTGCTCTATCCGCGCGTGGTGCAGATGGCCAAGAACGGCGGCAATATCATCGCCACTGCCAATCGCGGCACGATCAGCCGGCAGGGCGAGGAGGCGTTCCTGTACGGCAACGTCCAGGTGCTGCGCGAGGCAACGCCGCAAACTCCGGAGTTTCAGGCACGCACCGAATTCCTGCACGTGCTGACCGAGAAGGGAATCTCGCAGACGGATCATTCGGTGACCATCACCGAGGGTCACTCGATTCTGACCGGGGTTGGACTGGTGGTGGACAAGGACAGACAGCTCTTCACGCTGCAATCGCAGGTCAGGGGCGTATTCGATGCACCCAAGCGGAAATAGAGGCCGCGTCGTTGCAGCATGCTTTCTCGTCGCGGCATGGCTGGCCGTGGCATCGCTACACGCAGAGCAGGCCGATCGCGACAAGCCGGTCAACATCGAAGCCGACAGCATGGTTGCCGACGATTCCAGGAAAACCGCAACGTTTGAAGGAAAAGTCGTGCTGACGCAGGGTTCGCTCTCCATACGCGCGGACAAGATCATTGTGCGCCAGGACGTCGAAGGCTTTCAGCAGGGAATCGCCACGGGCACTCCGGCCACGTTTCGCCAGAAGCAAGAAAGCCAGGGTGAATACGTGGACGGCGAAGCGCACCGGATCGAATACGACAGCCGGACGCAGCGGGTGGAATTTTTCAATACCGCCCGCCTGCGCCGCGACAGCGGCGATGATGTCCGGGGTGACTATATATCCTACGACGCCAGAAACGAGCGCTTCACCGTGAAATCCAGCGGCGACACCTCGGGAAGCGGTCGCGACAGGGTGCGCGCGACCATCATGCCGAAGAAGAAGGAATCTCCGCCACCTTCAATCCCGTCTCCCGCCGCATCGCCCGCTGGCCGGCCGGAGTAGTTCCTCACCAAAAATCCGGACACGACGCGAATCCGATGAGCCAATTGCGGGCGCATGCTCTCAAGAAGCGCTACGGCTCCCGGGTCGTGGTGAAGGACGTCTCTCTCGACGTATCCAGCGGCGAGGTCGTCGGCCTGCTCGGCCCGAACGGTGCCGGCAAGACCACCTGCTTCTACATGATCGTCGGCCTTATCGCTGTGGACGACGGTGCGATTCACCTGGATGAAAGGGAAATCAGCCATTTCGCCATGCATCGCCGCGCGCGCATGGGACTGTCGTATCTGCCGCAGGAAGCCTCGGTATTCCGCAAACTCACCGTCGAGGAGAACATCCGGGCGGTTCTTGAATTGCAGGACCTGCCCGAGGCAGACATAGAAACCAGGCTGTCCGGACTTCTGCGCGATCTCGGCGTCGCGCACCTGCGCCAGTCCACTGCTCTGTCCCTGTCCGGCGGGGAGCGGCGTCGCGTGGAGATTGCCCGCGCACTTGCGACGCGTCCGAGTTTCATTCTCCTTGACGAACCTTTTGCGGGAGTCGATCCGATTGCGGTGCTCGACATACAGAAAATCATCCGCTTCCTCAAGGAGCGGGGCATCGGCATTCTCATCACCGACCATAACGTTCGGGAAACGCTGGGGATTTGCGATCGCGCCTATATCATCAACGACGGTTCGGTGCTCGCCTCCGGCAAGCCGGACGAGATCGTCTATAATGAAAATGTCCGGCGCGTTTACCTCGGAGAGAACTTCCGTCTGTAGGCATTGCGCAACCTGGAAAACGCTCCAGGCATCCATTTTGACCACCCTCTGAATTGCACAGTATCTCCCAGCAAGGTTCCCACGTCCGCCGCCGATGAAGCAGACTCTGCAGCTGAAGCTCTCCCAGCATCTCACGCTGACGCCTCAGCTGCAGCAGTCGATCCGCCTTCTGCAACTCTCGACGATGGAACTGAACCAGGAACTCGAGAAATTCCTGTCAGAAAATCCGCTGCTCGAGCGCGAGGATACCGGGGCCGAAGGTTCTGCCGTGCCGCCCCGACCCAACGAAGGACCGGCGACCACGGCTGAAGCGCCCGCCGAAGACTCTGGAACCGAATCTTCTCCGGCGCAGGACAGTTTTTCCGCGGAAGGGGATTGGCTCGCCGAAGCCGGGACAGGTGCCGGATCCCGGGATGACTCCGAAGATGGCGATTACCCCCAGGTAGCCGCTGACGCGCCGAGCCTGCGCGAGCACCTGCTGGGGCAGCTCACCTTGACCCAACTCGAACAGCGCGACCGCAACCTCGTCGCTTTTCTCATCGAAGCACTCGATGACGACGGGTACCTCACGCAGCCCCTCGAAGAAATATTGCAACTCGTCCCTGAAGAGGTGCAAATCGAACTGGACGATCTGCAGATCGCCCTGAAGCATTTGCAGCACCTGGAGCCGACCGGCGTCGGCGCGCGCAGCTGCGCGGAGTGCCTCGCGCTTCAGTTGCTGGCAATGCCGGAGTCTGCACCATTCCGCACGCTCGCGCTCGCAATCGCGCGCGAGCATCTGGCGCTTCTCGCCACCCGCGATTTCACCCGGCTGAAGAAAACCCTGCAATGCGGAGACGAGGACCTGCGCCAGGCTCAGCGCCTCATCCAGAGTCTCAATCCACATCCGGGCTCATCCTTCGCCCAGCAGGAAACACGTTACATCGTACCCGACGTGGTCGTCAGGAAAACCAAGAACGTCTGGGTGGCAAGCCTCAATGCCGACGCGATGCCCAAGCTGCGCATCAACCGAATGTACGCGGACATCCTGCAGAACAATCGCGGCCATTCCGGCGGTCAGTTGTCCCAGCAGCTGCAGGAAGCCCGCTGGCTGATCAAGAACGTTCAGCAGCGGTTCGAAACGATCCTGCGCGTATCGCAGGCCATTGTCGACCGGCAGCGGCATTTCTTCGAGCACGGGGAAGTCGCGATGCGCCCGCTGGTGCTGCGGGAAATCGCCGATACGCTCGGCTTGCATGAATCGACCGTCTCGCGCGTGACGACGCAGAAATTCATGTTCACTCCTCGAGGAATATTCGAACTCAAGTACTTCTTCGGGAGCCACGTCGCGACGGAAACGGGAGGGGCCTGCTCCGCCACGGCGATTCGCGCACTGCTCAAACAGCTGGTCGCCGCCGAGGACGCCAAGAAGCCTCTTTCCGACAGCAGGATCTCGGAGATCCTCGGACAGCAGGGAATCGTGGTGGCGCGTCGAACCATCGCAAAGTACCGCGACTCGCTGCAGATCCCTTCCGTGAGCATGCGTAAGGCGCTGTGAGCGCCGGGAACGCCCGGACGCCCCCCACGGTCGCAACCTTGGTGTAAAATGCCACGCTTTTTCAAACATCCGGGCACAGATTGTGCGTGCCGGAGTGTTGTTATGCGTCTTGCTGTTATTCGCCTATCTGCACGGTCAAGATGAATCTGATCGCCAAACTTCTGCCGCCCTCCAACATCCTTCTGGACCTGGACGTGACGAGCAAGAAGCGCATGTTCGAGCAGGCGGGGCTGATTTTCGAGAACAACCAGGGCATCGCAAGGAGCCTGGTATTCGACAGCCTGTTCGCCCGCGAGCGTCTCGGCTCGACCGGGCTCGGCCAGGGCGTCGCCATTCCCCACGGCAGGATCAAGGGACTGAAAGAAGCGGTCGGAGCGTTTGTTCGCCTCGCGCGGCCGGTGGCATTCGACGCCCCGGACGGAAACCCCGTGAATCTGGTGTTCTTCCTTCTCGTCCCCGAACAAGCCACCGAACTTCACCTGCGCATCCTTTCCGAACTCGCGCAAATGCTCGGCGACCGGGAACTGCGCGACAGGCTTGCCGGCGAGACCGATCCGGGCACACTCCACCATCACATCACCGCTTGGCAAACGCATGTTGCAGATCAGCGTAGCGCAGCTGTATGACGATAACCGCGACAGGCTCGGCCTTGCCTGGATAGGCGGCAAACCGGGCGGGGCGGCCCGGCTCAGACGCGACAGCAGCGATGTTGCCGCACTGGTGGGGCATCTCAACCTCATTCACCCGAATCGCATCCAGGTGCTCGGCAATCACGAGACCGCGTATCTGGCGAGTTTCGACGAAGCCGGCCTTTTTCAGTTGCTCGGAGGCCTGTTCTCGGTCCACCCGGCCGCCGTCGTCGTCGCCGATGGCGCACCCACCGACGTACGCGTGTTGAAGGCAGCCGAAGCCTCGGGCACGGCGGTGTTCGCCACCGACACGCCAGGCGCGCAAGTCATCGATCGATTGCGTCGCTACCTGGGAAAAGCGCTTGCCGAAAGCGTCGAACTCCACGGAGTCTGCATGGATGTTCTCGGCCTGGGCGTTCTCATCACCGGCGATTCCGGGGTGGGCAAGAGCGAGCTCGCGCTGGAGTTGATCAGCCGGGGACACGGCCTGGTTGCCGACGACGTGGTGGAGATCTCGCGCATCGCCGCCACCACGCTGGAGGCCCGCTGTCCGCCGATTCTGAAGGACTTTCTCGAGGTACGCGGCCTGGGCGTGCTCAACATCCGGACGATATTCGGCGAGACGGCGGTCCGTCCCAAGATGATCGTGCGCCTGAAGGTGCACCTCGAGCGCCCGGGGACCAGCGAGTCCGAGCGCCTGCCGCTGCACGAACTGTCCGAAGACGTCCTGGGGGTGACCCTCCGCAAGGTGATCATTCCCGTCGCAGCCGGTCGCAACATCGCGGTGCTGCTGGAGGCTGCCGTGCGCAACCACATCCTCCAACTGCGCGGCATCAATTCCACCGCGGAATTCATGCAGCGGCAGCGGTCCGAGATGAAGAAAGGGTAGCGGATGCAACTCGTGCTGATCAGCGGTCTTTCGGGTTCGGGGAAGAGTATCGCCCTGAACGTCCTCGAAGACAGCGGCTACTATTGCGTCGACAATCTTCCGGGGCAACTGCTCGAGCAATCCGTGGAGTTGCTGCGCCGCGCCGGCCACACTCGCGTCGGCATGAGCATCGATGCGCGCACCGGAGATACGCTCGATCTCGTTCCGAAATACGTGGCCAAGCTCAAGCAGCAGGGCGTCGACGTGCACCTGCTGTTCCTGGACGCGAAGGACGACACGCTGGTGAGGCGCTTCTCCGAGACCCGCAGGCGCCACCCCCTGGCAACCGGCACGCGCACGATCGAGGAGTGCCTGGCGCGGGAACGCGAGATCCTGGGACCGATCGGCGAGATCGGGCATCGCATCGACACCACCGAACTGTTGCCCAACGCGCTGCGCATCTGGATCAAGGAATTGCTCGGCGTGCGCGCCGAGTCGATCATGCTGCTGTTCGAGTCCTTCAGTTACAAGCAGGGCGTACCGCTGGATGCCGACCTGGTGTTCGACGTACGCTGCCTGCCCAATCCGCATTATGATTCGAGGCTCAGAACGCTTACCGGACTGGATCCGGAGGTTATCGCGTTTCTCCAAAAGGAACCCCAGGTCGACGCCATGCTGAAGGACATCCGAGGCTTTGTGGAAAACTGGCTGCCCGCCTACGCGCAGGAGAGCCGCAGTTCCCTCACCATCGCGGTCGGGTGCACCGGGGGCCAGCATCGCTCGGTGTACTGCGTCGAGCGCCTGGGTGCGCATTTCCGCGAGCGGACGCCGGTGCTGGTACGCCACCGCCATCTCGCTCCTGCCGAATGAAGCCGACCGTCGCCGTCGCGCTGACCGGGGCATCGGGAATGTCCTATGGCCTGAGGCTCGTCGAAACGCTCCTCCGCGCCGATGCCCGCGTGTACCTTCTCTACTCGCAGGCCGCTCACGTCGTGGCAAAGCAGGAACTCGATCTCGTCTTGCCGCCGCGGGCTGCCGACGCCGAGCGCTATTTCTCCGACCGCTACTCGGCCAAAAGCGGGCAGTTGCGCGTTTTCGGACGCGAGGACTGGTTTGCGCCGGTCGCCTCCGGTTCCAACCCTCCCGATGCCATGGTGATCTGCCCCTGCACGATGGGGACGCTTGCCGCGGTGGCGGCAGGACTCTCCGATAACCTGATCGAGCGCGCAGCAGACGTCATCCTCAAGGAGGGCCGCAAGCTGATTGTGGTGCCTCGCGAGACGCCGTTTTCGGCGCTGCATCTGGAGAACATGCTGAAACTCTCGCGCGCCGGCGCCGTGATCCTTCCGGCCAACCCGGCCTTCTACCATCATCCAAAGAGCGTTGAGGACCTCGTCGATTTCATCGTGGCGCGAATACTCGATCATCTTGGCGTCGCGCACGACCTGGTGCAACGCTGGGGCGAAGAGCACTGAAGCGCCATCGGCAACGGGGCCGCCCGGCTCCGCGAGTGCGTCATTGACCAGCGTTCCCATGCGAGTGCGCCATTGATCGACGTTCCCATCTTTCCGCTGAACGCAGTCTTGTTTCCCGGAGGGCTGCTTCCGCTGCGGGTATTCGAGACGCGCTACATGGACATGACGCGCGACTGCCTGAAGCAGAGCCGGCCCTTCGGAGTCTGCCTCATCCGCGAAGGCAGCGAGGTCGGAGCGCCCGCGGTGCCCGAACCGGTCGGCTGCCTGGCGAGCATCCTCGACTGGGACATGCAGCAGCTCGGGGTCCTCAACTTGAAGACGCTCGGCGGGCAGCGCTTTCGCATTCTCGGGAGCGAAGCCGGCGCGCAGGGACTCGTCTCGGCCAGCATCGAGCTGATCGCGCCCGACGAGAATCACGCGATTCCCGAAGAGTACGCGGCCTGCGTGCGCCTGGTGGAAATGGTGGTCGCGGATCAGGGCAAGCCCGTTTTCGCGGAACCGCACGCCTTTGACGATGCCGCCTGGGTCGGCTACCGGCTGAGCGAAATCCTTCCCGTGCCGCTGCTCGCCAAACAGAAGCTGCTCGAACTCACCGACAGCCTGGCGAGGCTCGCCATCCTGCAGCGCTTCTTGGAAAGCCGCGGGCTGACGAAGGCCTAGCGGCCCGCAAGCTTTGTCAGGAGCTTCTTCACCGGAGCGGGTACCGCTGCGCGCGCCGCCTCCTCCGGCGGCAGGAACACCTGCCCCGGCTCGGAAGCCAGTCGCGGGGATGCCTTCAGACGGCAGATGACCGGCGCGATGTCCAGAGTGAAGTGGGTAAATTCGTGCCGCAGCAGGGGCAGGGATTCCGGACGCGCCGGCCTCGCGCCCCAGCGGCGTTCGCAATAGTCGCGCACGTCCTCGCTGGAATCGCATTCGGGCAGGGACCACAACCCGCCCCAGATTCCCGTCGGCGGACGCTTCTCGAGCAAGACCTCGCCGTCGCAAAGCACGAGCAATAGCGATGTCTGCCTGGCGGGCCGCGGCCGACGCGGGCGCGGGCGGGGGTAGGCCTCGACTTTCCCTTTCGCGTACGCCGCGCAGCTCGCCCTCACGGGGCAACTCTCGCACGCGGGCTGCCGCCGCGAGCAGAGACTCGCCCCCAGGTCCATCAGCGCCTGCGTGTAGCGTTCGACGTTCCTGCGCGGCAGCTGCGCTTCGGCGATCTTCCACAGGCGCTTTTCGGTTCGCGGTTCGCCCGCGTAACCGGGCACCGCGAAGTGCCGCGCCAGCACGCGCTTCACGTTCCCGTCGAGGATCGCCTCGCGCGCACCGTGGGCGAACACCGCGATCGCCGCGGCCGTCGTGCGCCCCACGCCCGGCAGCGCCTGCAGCGCTTCGCGCGTGCCCGGGAAGCGCCCACGGTGCGATTCGATCACCGTTTGCGCCGCGGCGTGCAGGTTGCGTGCCCGCGAGTAGTAGCCCAGTCCGCTCCATATCACGAGGACGTCGTCGAGCGAAGCGCGGGCCAGCGCTCGCGCGCTGGGAAAGCGGGCAAGAAAGCGACGGTAGTAGGGAATGACCGTCTCGACCTGCGTCTGCTGCAGCATCACTTCCGACAGCCAGATGCGATACGGATCGCGTGTCCCCTGCCAGGGCAGGTCGTGGCGGCCGTGCCGATCGTGCCAGCGAATCAGACGTGTCGCGAACGGGCTCAACGTCTCAGGAAGCCCCTCAGCCGGTCCTGCACCTGCTCCTTCAACTTCTCCTCGGCCCTCTGTTTCACCGCGCCGCCGACGGCGGCCCTGAGGTCCGCGCGGAATCGCGGCGCGTCCAGGGTTCCGGAAATTTTCACCGGGACGGTCACCGCGCGCAGACCCGCGGCGTCCGTCCCGCCCTGACCCGAGGAGGTCGCGACGAGCGATGCCTTGGCGAGATAGTCGATCGCGTTGGCGCCGATATCGATGTTGCCCGAACCGGAAAGACGCAGCAGCGGCGACCTGGCCGACAGATCCTCGTTGTGCGCGATGCCGCCTTTGATGACGAAGGTCGCCAGAATCTCCGCGAAATCGGTGCGCTCCCCCGTGCCTCCGGCGTGTTCCGCGGCCGACTTCGATCCGGCGAGCGCTCTCGCCTTGTTCATCGCCTCGCCCAAGTTGATGCCCTTGAGGGCGCCGTCGCGCAGCGACACGGTCGCGCTGCCCGAGAGCGCCTTCTTCATCGCCGCGACGGTAGCGCCGGCAGTCTGCACGTCGAGCGCGACATCGCCCCTGCCCTCGAGCAGATCGTTGTCGAGCGCGTCCTTGAGAAGCGGCCCGATCGCCACTCCCTCGAGCTTGCCCTTCAGCGAGATGTGGTTATTGCCGGCATCGACCGATGCGCCACCGGAAAAACTTCCCCGGTACAAACTGGCCGACAGGGGTTTGACCTCGATCCGCCCTCCCGCGGCCAGCACGCGGACGTCGACCTTCTCGGCCTTGACGTTCGACACGACGAGTTCGCCGATCTTCACGCTGCCCTGCAGCTTGAGTCCCTTGAGCGCCGACAGGTCGATCGGCTGTTCCGCCTGACTCGCCGAACCTTGCGACGCTGTCGTCGC
>JBGPTG010000037.1:0-15936 GCA_041490545.1 Gammaproteobacteria bacterium | reverse complement strand
GGGGAATTTGTCCCTCGGAGCTGAAGTCGACCTGCCGGAGCGGGCCGCACGCCACTGCAACGTGCTTCGCTTGAACCCAGGCGAAGCCGTCATCTTGTTCAACGGCGAGGGCGGAGAGCACGCGGCCGAGCTCACCCGATTCTCCCGGGATCGCGTGTCCGCGCGTCTTTTGTCGAAGCGGCTGATCGAGCGCGAGTCCCCACTTGGGGTCGAACTTGCGCAATGCGTTCCGAGCGGTGACCGGATGGACATCGCTGTGCAAAAAGCGACGGAACTGGGAGCGCGAAGAATCGTGCCCATAGCCAGCGAACGTTCCATAGTAAAGCTCAGCGGGCCGCGGGCCGAACGGCGGATCGAGCACTGGCGCAACGTGGCAATCGCGGCGTGCGAGCAATGCGGGCGCAATCGCGTTCCCGATGTCGCAGGCATCTCCGACCTGCATGCCTTCGTATCCGAAGCTCGCGGCGACGCGCTGCGGCTGCTGCTTGCACCAGAGGCTGCGCGAGAACTGAAATCCCTCGCTCCACCGAGTACCGTCACGTTATTGGTCGGGCCGGAAGGAGGTCTCTCCCCGGAGGAGCGGCGCGACGCCGAAAGGAGCGGCTTCCTGCCCGTGCGCTTCGGACCGAGAGTACTGCGCACGGAGACCGCGCCGCTCGCGGCAATCGCGGCGATGCAGGCCTTGTGGGGCGACTGCTGAATATGCTTTTCTGTCGAGGTTGGCGATTGTCAGGCTCGTCTACAACTGGCTAAAATCGGACTTCCTCACAAGCGCCGCCTCCATGCCGTCCCACCCCGACGCGCAGTTCATCAGCTGGTTTCGTTCGGTTGCACCGTATTTTCACGCCTTCCGCGGCAAAACCTTCGTACTTGCCTTCGGCGGGGAGATCTTCGTTGAAGGCAGGTTCGTCGAGCTTGCGCACGATATCAACCTGCTGCACAGCGCCGGCATACGGGTGGTCCTTGTGCACGGCTCGCGCCCGCAGATCGAAGCGCAGCTGAAGCGCCGCAAAACACGTTCGCGGTACGCCAACGGTCTGCGCATCACCGACCCGGTGGCGCTCGAATGCGTCAAGGAGGCGGTCGGGTTGCTGCGAGTGGAAATCGACGCACTGCTTTCGCTGGGACTCCCGAATTCGCCCATGGCGGGCGCAGCTATCAACACGGTCTCCGGAAATTTCATCACCGCGCAGCCCATGGGCGTACATGACGGTATCGACTTCCAGTACACCGGGTCGGTGCGCAAGGTCGATGCACAGGCAATCGCGGGGTGCCTGGACGCCGGCAACATCGCGATCGTATCGCCGGTCGGCTATTCGCCCACCGGCGAAGTCTTCAATCTCACCATGGAAGACGTGGCGGTGGCAACCGCAACCGCGCTACGCGCCGAGAAGCTGATCTTCTTCTCCGACGCACCGGTGCAAGACAAAGAGGGCGAGTTGCTCCAGGAGCTCACAGCGGAGGAAGCGGCCGGGCTGCTCACGCGCAGCAACCGCATGTCCGACGATACGCGGCTCTATCTCGCACACGCCGTCGAGGCGGTGCGTGGAGGAATGCAACGCGCCCATCTCATCAGCCGGACGGTCCCCGGTGCTCTGCTGATCGAGCTGTTCACCCATGAAGGCTCGGGCACCATGGTCACCGCCGACAAGGTGGTAAAGCTGCGTCCGGCCAAGATCGACGACGCGGGTGGCATCCTGAACCTGATTGAGCCGCTCGAGGAAGACGGCACGCTCGTGCGCCGCGGGCGCGAGCTGCTCGAGCGCGAGATCGCGCGGTTTTCGGTGATCGAGCACGACGGGGTGATCGTCGGCTGCGCCGCGCTCTACCCCTTCCCCGGCGCCCGCGCCGGCGAGCTTGCCTGCCTCGCAGTTCGGCCCGATTATCGCGACGCAGGCTACGGCGAGCGCCTGCTGCGGCATATCGAAACCCAGGCGCGTGACCGCAAGCTGAAAAAACTGTTTGTGCTCACGACGCGCGCGACTCATTGGTTCATAGAGCGTGGGTACGCCGATGCCAAAGTCGCGGCGCTGCCGAAGGAAAAGAAGGCACTGTATAACTATCAACGGCGCTCGAAGATCTTGGTGAAGCAGACTTAAAATCGACTTGATACCAGAATCGAGGTTGCGAAAATGGCAAGGATGGTGAAATGCATCAAGCTCGGCCGCGACGCGGAAGGGCTCGACTTCCCGCCCTACCCGGGCGAACTCGGCAAGCGCATCTACGAGAACGTCTCCAAGGAAGCCTGGCAGGCCTGGATCAAGCACCAGACCATGCTTATCAACGAGAACAAGCTGAGCCTTGCCGACTCGCGCGCGCGGAAATATCTCGCCGAGCAGATGGAGAAGCATTTCTTCGGGCCCGGAGCCGACCTGGCTTCCGGCTATGTGCCGCCGGACAAGTAGGCGCTCTACTTCCGAGCGATCGTCCTCACGCCCGTCTTGGTCCCGAGTAAAAGCACATCCGCTCCGCGCTGGGCGAACAATCCGTTGGTCACGACGCCGGTGATGTTGTTGACGGCTGCTTCCAACTCGACCGGGTTGAGGATGGACAGGCCCCACACGTCGAGAACGATGTTGCCGTTGTCGGTGTTGAAACCTTCGCGCAGCTTCGGCTGACCGCCGAGCTTCACCATCTGGCGCGCGACGTAGGCACGTGCCATCGGAATCACTTCGACCGGCAGCGGAAATTTTCCGAGCACCGGCACGAGCTTGGATTCGTCGGCGATGCAAACGAACTTCTTCGCCACCGCGGCGACGATTTTCTCGCGCGTCAGCGCACCGCCCCCGCCCTTGATCATGGCGAGATGCTCGGTGATCTCGTCGGCACCGTCCACGTAGACCGGCAGCTCGTTGACGCTGTTGAGATCCAAGACGCGAATGCCGTGACCCTTCAGCCGCTCGGCGGATCTGTCCGAGCTCGCCACTGCGCCGGCAATACGATTCTTCATTTTAGCCAGTTCGTCGATAAAGAAATTGGCGGTCGAACCGGTGCCGACGCCGATCACGGCGTCCTCCACCACGTGCTTGATCGCCTCGCGGGCAACCGCCTGCTTGAGCTCGTCCTGGGTCATCGCCGTTTCGACGAAGGCAGGTCCGTACACACACCTTCATACAGCTCTGCTGCCATTCCAACCGATTCGCTCGTTGTCGGATGCGGATGGATGGTCTTGCCGACGTCGACCGCGTCCGCGCCCATCTCGATGGCTAGAGCGATCTCGCTAATGAGATCGCCCGCTCCGGCGCCGACGATGCCTCCGCCGATCACGCGATGCGTGTCCTCCGAGAAGATCAGTTTTGTGAATCCTTCATCACGCCCATTGGCGATGGCGCGTCCCGAGGCTGCCCAGGGGAATTTGGCAACCCCGAACCTGACGCCCTGTTTCTTAGCTTCCTCCTCGGTCAGCCCCGCCCAGGCGATCTCGGGATCCGTGTAAGCCACAGACGGTATGACGCGGGCGTCGAAGTGGGATTTCTGCCCGGCGGCGGCTTCGGCGGCGACGTGACCCTCGTGCACCGCCTTGTGCGCGAGCATCGGCTGACCGGCGATATCGCCGATGGCGAAAATGTGCGGCACGTTGGTGCGCATTTGCGAATCGACCGGGATAAAGCCGCGCTCGTTGACCGCGACGCCCGCGGCTTCGGCTCCAATTTTCCTGCCGTTGGGCGTGCGGCCCACGGAAACCAGGATCATGTCGTAGAGCTGCGGCTTGGCCGGGGCGTTCTCGCCTTCGAAAGACACCCTCAGCCCTTCTTTCAATGCTTCGACTTTCACGGTCCTGGTCTTGAGCATCACATTGTCGAAGCGGCGCGCGTTGAACGTCTGCCATACCTTGACCAGATCGCGGTCGGCCCCGGCCATCAGGCCCTCCAGCATCTCGACCACATCGAGCCTCGCGCCCAGCGTCGAGTACACCGTACCCATTTCCAGGCCGATGATGCCGCCGCCGATCACCAGCAGGCGTTTGGGTTTCGAGCGCAGCTCCAGCGCGCCAGTGGAATCGACGATGCGCGGGTCATCGGGCAGCTCATTTCCATTCAGGCGAAGCTTCGCCGACTGCGAGCCGGCGGCGATGATGGCGTTCTTGAAGGCGACGATCTTGCGGCCTTCCCGGGTCTCCACCGCCATATGGTTGGGGCCGACGAAGCTGCCGACGCCGGTGAGCACTGTCACCTTGCGCATTTTCGCCATGCCAGCAATGCCGCTGCTGAGCTTGCCGACGACTTTGTTCTTGAAGTCGCGCAGCTTGTCCATGTCGATCGAGGGCTCGGCGAAAGTGACGCCGTGCGCCGCCATGGCGCGCGCTTCGTCCATGATGGCCGCGGTGTGCAAGAGCGACTTCGAGGGGATGCAGCCGACATTGAGGCACACGCCGCCCAGCGCCGGGTAGCGCTCGATGAGCACCGTGGCGAGGCCGAGATCGGCCGCGCGGAATGCGGCCGAATAACCGCCGGGACCGGAGCCCAGCACGAGCATGTCGCAAGTCACGTCGGCCGCGCCCTTGAACGCCGCTGTCGCAGGCACCGGTGCAGCGGGTTTCGCGGGCACGGGTGTGGGTATGGGTGCGGCGGCAGCAGCCGGAGCGGGAGCCGGTTTGGAAGGCGGGGCTGGGGCAGCGCCTGCGCTCTCTTCGAGCACGAGAATCGGCGATCCTTGCGAGACCTTATCGCCAAGCTTGACGCGCAGCTCCTTGACGACTCCCGCGTGCGGCGACGGAATTTCTATCGTCGCCTTGTCAGACTCGAGCGTGATGAGGGAGGCCTCTTTTTCCACTTGGTCGCCCGGCTTCACCAGGACTTCGATGATTTCGACGTCCTTGAAATCGCCGATGTCAGGCACCTTGACTTCGATCATCTGCGCCACGCCGGCCTCACAAAAGGGTGCGGCGGATGTCGGAGAGGACCGAGGCGAGATAGGTCGTGAAGCGCGCCCCGGCCGCACCGTCGATGACGCGGTGGTCGTAGGCGAGCGACAGCGGCAGCATCAGCCGCGGAACGAACGCGCCGTCCTTGTACACCGGCCGCATCTGCGACCTCGCCACACCGAGAATCGCGACTTCGGGGGCGTTGATGATCGGCGTGAAAGCGGTGCCACCGATGCCGCCGAGGCTGGAAATGCTGAAGGTACCGCCGCGCATGCTGTCGGGCTTGAGCTTCTTGTCCCGCGCGAGCTTGGAGATCTCCGCCAGCTCGCGGGCAACATCGAAAACGCCCTTGCGATCGGCGTCGCGAATCACGGGCACGACCAGCCCATCGGGCGTGTCGACTGCGACGCCGATGTGATAATACTTCTTGACGATCAGGTTCTCGCCGGCCTTGTCGAGCGAAGCGTTGAAATCCGGAAATTGCTTCAAGGCGTTCACTGAAGCCTTCACCAGGAAGGCGAGCATGGTGAGCTTGAAACCCCCTTTTTCCGCGACCTGCGCGTTTTCCTTGCGGAAGGCCTCGAGCTCGGTAATGTCGGCTTCGTCGTGCTGAGTGACGTGCGGGATGGAGACCCAGTTGCGGTGCAGGAACCCGCCCGAGAGTTTCCTGATGCGCGACAGGGGTTTCGTTTCGACCGGACCGAATTTCGAAAAATCCACCTGCGGCCATTCCGGCAGATCGAACACGAGCCCGCCACGCGCGACTGCCGCGACGGGGGCAGCGGAGGGCACTGCGCCCCTCATCGACGCCTTCACGAATTCCTGGACGTCCGACTGGGCGATTCGACCCTTCGGGCCTGCGCCCTTGACGCGTCCTAGATCGACGCCCAGCTCCCGCGCAAACTTGCGTACCGAAGGGCTCGCGTGGGAGATGAGGCCTGCCGCCGATGCAGGCGCCGCAGTAACCGGTTCACGCCTAGTCGTCGCCGCCGGTACCGGGGCAATCGACGACGGCGCAGCAGGTTCCCGCGCAGGCGCGGGAGCAGCAACGGGCGGAGTCACGGCGACCTGAACCGGTTTTGCCAGCGCGACCGATGGTCCTGCCGCCTCTTCGAGCAGGAGTATCAGGCTCCCCTGGGAAACCTTGTCACCACTCTTGACCTTCAGTTCCTTGACGGTGCCGGCCGCAGACGATGGGATCTCCATGGTCGCCTTGTCCGACTCGATGGTGATGAGCGACTGCTCCACCGTGATCGCGTCACCAGGCTTGACCAGCACCTCGATCACGTCGACGTTCTTGAAATCACCAATGTCCGGTACGACGATTTCCTTGATGGTTGCCACGCGCGCTCTCGTTTGTGGGTGCTGAGTTCGAAACCGCCGGGGACCTTGCACCTACCCGCTAGACGGTGACCGGATCGGGCTTCTCCGGATGGATGCCGTACTTCTGGATTGCAGCCGAGACCAGCACGGGCTTCACCGCACCCTGGTCGGCCAGCGCCTTGAGCGCAGCGATCGCAATGAAGTAGCGGTTGACCTCGAAGAAATGGCGCAACTTTGCGCGTGAATCGGAGCGACCGTAGCCGTCGGTTCCCAAAACGCTGTAGACGCGGTCCCTGGGAACGTAGGGACGGATCTGCTCCGCATGAGTCTTGACGTAGTCGGTGGCGGCGACGACCGGGCCGCTGTGCTTGCCGAGGCAAAGCGACACGTAAGGAACCTGCGGCTTCTCTCCAGGATGCAGAAGGTTCCACCGTTCGACCGACACCCCCTCGCGTCGCAGCTCGGTAAAGCTCGTAGCGCTCCAGACGTCGGCGGCGACATCCCAATCCGATTCGAGCAGATCCCCCGCCGCAATGACCTCGCGCAGTATCGTCCCGGATCCGAGAAGCTGCACCCGCAGCTTCTTCTTCGAGCCCTCGCGAAACAGATACATCCCTTTGAGGATGGCGCTCTGCGAGCCCTCGGGGAGCCCCGGGTGCTCGTAGTTCTCGTTCATCACCGTGATGTAGTAGAACACGTCTTCCTGTTCGGAAAGCATCCGGCGCAGGCCATCGTGGATGATCACGGCAAGTTCGTAGCCGAAGGCCGGGTCGTAGGAAACGCAGTTGGGAATGACCGAGGAAAGGATGTGGCTGTGCCCGTCTTCGTGCTGCAGTCCTTCGCCGTTGAGCGTGGTGCGGCCCGAGGTGGCGCCGAGCAGAAATCCGCGCGCGCGCTGGTCTCCGGCCGCCCAGGCAAGATCGCCGATTCGCTGCATGCCGAACATCGAATAGAAGATGTAGAACGGCACCATTACGAGGTTCGAGTGGCTGTACGAGGTCGCCGCGGCGATCCAGGATGAGAACGCGCCGGCCTCGTTGATGCCTTCCTCGAGGATCTGGCCGGCCTTGTCCTCGCGGTAATACATCACCTGCTCGCGATCCACCGGTTCGTACCTCTGTCCCTCCGACGAATAGATGGCGAGTTGCCGGAACATGCCTTCCATGCCGAAAGTCCGGGCTTCATCGGCAATGATCGGCACGACGTGCTTCCCGAGGCTCTTGTCACGCACTAGCGCCGTGAGAATGCGCACGAACGCCATCGTCGTCGAGATCTCGCGGCCCTCCGAACCCTTGAGGATCGCCTCGAAAACCGAGAGCGGGGGCACGGCCGGAGCAGCGTCGGCCTTGCGGCGCCGTTGCGGCAGGTAGCCTCCGAGTGCCTTGCGGCGCGCTTGCAGGTAAACCATCACCGGGTCGTCATCTCCGGGCTTGTAGAAAGGCAGGGCTTCGAGCTGATCATCGGGGATCGGAACGTTGAACCGGTCGCGCACTTCGCGAATGGTCGCGAGGTCGACTTTCTTCAACTGGTGAGTGGGGTTCTTGGCCTGGCCTTGCTTGCCGAGCCCATAACCCTTGATGGTCTTGGCGAGGATCACGGTAGGCTGACCCGCGTGCTTCACGGCAGCCGCGTAGGCTGCATATATCTTGTGGGGGTCATGTCCGCCACGGTTCAGGCGCCAGATGTCCTCGTCGGTCATGCGAGAAACCATTTCGAGGAGCTTCGGATCCTTGCCGAAAAAATGCTTGCGCACAAATGCGCCGTCGTTAGCCTTGTAATTCTGGTATTCGCCGTCGACGGTCTGTTCCATGACGCGCAGCAGCCGGCCCTCCGAATCGCGGGCGAACAACGGATCCCAGTACGAACCCCAGATGAGCTTGATGACGTTCCATCCGGCGCCGCGAAAGTCGGCCTCGAGTTCCTGGATGATCTTGCCGTTGCCGCGAACCGGTCCGTCGAGGCGCTGCAGATTGCAGTTGACGACGAATACCAGATTGTCGAGCTTCTCCCTTGCCGCCATGCCGATCGCGCCCAGCGACTCGGGTTCGTCCATCTCGCCATCACCGCAAAATACCCAGACCTTGCGATTGTCGGTGTTGGCGAGACCCCGGGCGCTCAGGTATTTCAGGAACTTCGCCATGTAGATTCCCTGGATCGGCCCCAGCCCCATCGACACCGTGGGAAATTGCCAGAAATCGGGCATGAGCCACGGGTGCGGGTACGATGAGACGCCCTTGCCGTCCACCTCGCGGCGAAAATTCAGGACTTGTTCCTCGCTGAGCCGGCCTTCCAGGAAAGCGCGCGCGTAGATTCCCGGGGACGAATGGCCCTGGAAATACACGAGGTCCCCGCCGTGCGCGGCATCCGGTGCGTGCCAGAAATGATTGAAGCCGATGCCGAACAGGGTTCCGACCGACGCGAAGCTGGCGATGTGCCCGCCCAGCTCATCGTCGTTCTTGTTCGCTTTCGCCACCATGACCATCGCGTTCCAGCGGCAGAAGGAACGGATGCGTTCCTCGAGCGCGTGATCTCCGGGCGAACGCTCCTCCAGGTGGGGAGGAATCGTGTTGAGGTAGGCCGTGTTGAGCGAGAACGGGATGTACGCGCCCGATCGTCGCGCCTTGTCGACCAGTTTCTCCAGGAGATAGTGTGCCCGTTCCGGACCTTCCCGCTCGAGAACCGCTTCGAGCGCATCCAGCCACTCCTGGGTTTCCAGTGCGTCGGGGTCACCCGCGGCAGGGGATTCAGGCAGCGCAGACATTGCGTATCCCTCTCGATGCGAAGGCGTAGGCCGGAGGCCTGCGGAAAATGCCTGGAGACTGCCGGGCCTGGATCAGGCGGCGCCCGCCGATTGTCCCTGATTGTCCCTTCGACTCAGACTCAGGCTGCTTATTATACAATTCGATGCGTTGCGTTTTCAAAGAAGACGCGCCGATCCCATCCGGACTGGCTCGGCGGCCCGAATTCCAGATGCCCTCCCCCGGTTCTTTCCCCAACAGCGGTTTCCATGCAAACGGGCGTCATTGACGGCGCTGCCATCGCGCTCGCGTTGCGCGATGGAATTGCCGGGCGCGTGGCTGCCCTGGCCAGGCGCGGCGTGCGACCCGGCCTGGGCGTCGTCCAGGTAGGCGAGGACCCCGCGTCGAAAGTCTACGTAAGGAACAAGATCCGGGCGTGTGCGGAAGTCGGCCTGCGCTCCGAGCACATCACCCTTCCGGAGGACGCGACTGAGTCGTTGCTGCTCGAGCGCGTACGCCTTCTCAACAGCGACGCGCAGGTCCATGGAATCCTCGTGCAGCTTCCGCTGCCGCGCGGGTTTTCCGTGGAAAGGGTGATCGAGGTGATCGCGCCGGCAAAGGATGTCGACGGCTTTCACCCGTGCAACCTTGGGCTGCTGGTCGCAGGCAGACCGGGCTTTGTGCCTTGCACACCCCTTGGCGTGATGAAGCTGCTCGATCACGAAGGAATCGTGATCGACGGGAGTCACGCCGTGGTGATCGGACGCAGCAACATCGTCGGGAAACCGATGGCCCTGTTGCTCCTGCAGCGGAATGCCACGGTTACCATCTGCAACTCCAGAACGCCCGATCTGGGCGCCGTGACGCGACACGCCGACATCCTCGTGGCCGCGGCTGGCAGGCCCGGACTGGTCACCAGCGGCATGGTCAAACGCGGTGCTGTCGTCATTGACGTGGGAATCAACCGCCTTCCAGACGGAAAGCTCGTGGGCGATGTCGATTTTCCCAGCGTGCTCGGAATCGCTTCTCGCATTACCCCGGTTCCGGGCGGCGTCGGCCCCATGACCATCGCGATGCTGCTGGAGAACACGCTGAGGGCGGCGGAACTCGCAGCAGGTGCGATCGATCGCTCTGCGGCCGGCTGAAACGTGCTCGACCCCGACGACAACCCGTTGCTCGATTTTCGCGGGCTGCCCCGCTACGGCTCGATACGCCCCGGCCATGCAGCCCCGGCTATCATGCAGTTGATCGCTGAAAATCGTGCCCTCATCGCCACGCTGGCCGGTGACAGCAGCCCCGCGTCCTGGAGCGGTTTCGTCGAGCCGCTGGACATCGCCAATGAACGCCTGTCGCGCGCGTGGGCGGTGGTCGCCCACCTTCACGCGGTGGACGACAACGAATTCATTCGGGAAGCCTACAACTCCATCCTTCCCAAAATCACGGAATACCGGTCCGAACTCGCCCAGAATCTTGGCCTCTATGAAAAGTACAAGGTGCTGCGGCTCTCCCCGGAGTTCGACACGCTTTCGGCCGCGCAACGCAGGATCATCGAAAACGACTTGCGCGACTATCGCCTCGGCGGTGCCGAACTCGCTTCGGAGAACAAGCGGCGCTTTACCGAGATCGAGCTGGAGCTCGCTGCGATCGAGGCCAAGTTCTCAGAGAACGTGCTCGACGCGACCAACGCATTTTCCGTCCTGATTGCGGAGCGCCGGGAACTCGATGGGATCCCCGAAGATGTGTTGCGCGCGGGTGAGGCGGAAGCGCGCAAGGAGGGAAAGCCGGGATGGAAATTTACCCTGCACGCCCCCTCCTACGTTCCGCTGTTGCAGTACGCGGAGAATCGCGGTCTGCGGGAAAATCTCCACCGGGCGCATGTCACGCGGGCAAGCGAATTCGGCAAAGCGGAGCTCGACAACACTCCGATCATCGTGCGCGAGCTCCGGCTCCGCAGGGAAAAGGCGCGGTTGCTCGGCTATCGCAGTTTCGCGGAATTGTCGCTGGTGCCCAAGATGGCGGATTCCCCCACCGCCGTGATCGGGTTCCTGGACGATCTGGCAGAGCGGGCACTCCCCCAGGCGCGCAAGGACTACGCCGAGCTCGAGGAATTCTCGCGCCAGAAACTCGGCCTTGCGCGACTCGAGGCATGGGACATTGCATTTGCCTCGGAGAAGTTGCGCGCGCAGCGCTACGCCTTTTCTGACCAGGAGACGAAGCAGTACTTCCCCGAGAACAAGGTTCTGAACGGCCTGTTCAGGCTGATCGAGACGCTCTACGGGATTCGCGTCGTCGAGGATTCGGCGGAAACCTGGCATCCGGACGTGCGCTTTTTCCGCATCGGCACGGCAGGCGGTGGCACCCTCGGGCAGTTTTATCTGGACCTGCACTCGCGCGAGACCAAACGGGGCGGCGCGTGGATGGACGAAGCGGTGATCCGACGGCGAGTCCGGGGCAGCTTGGAGACGCCGGTTGCTCACCTCGTGTGCAATTTCCCCGCGCCCGTCGGCGAGCGGCCCACGCTGCTCACACACGACGAGGTGATGACCCTGTTTCACGAGTTCGGTCATGGGCTGCACCACCTCCTTTCCGAAGTGGACTATGCCGGCGTCTCGGGAATACGCGGCGTCGAGTGGGATGCCGTCGAGCTTCCCTCACAGTTCATGGAAAACTTCTGCTGGGAATGGGGCGTGCTGCGGCATCTGTCCGCACACATCGACTCGGGCGAGCCGCTCCCGCGCGAACTGTTCGAAAAAATGCTCGCGGCAAAAAACTTTCAGTCCGGGATGCAGACCGTGCGCCAGATCGAATTCGCGCTGATCGACATGCGCCTGCACCACGATTTCGATCCCGAGGGTCCGGTTACGCCCCTGCAACTCCTCGACCAGATCAGAGCCCGGGTGGCGGTCCTCATGCCCCCAAGCTACAATCGCTTCCTGAACAATTTTTCGCACATCTTCGCCGGAGGTTACGCAGCCGGTTACTACAGCTACAAGTGGGCCGAAGTCCTGTCAGCGGACGCCTACAGCATGTTCGAAGAGCGCGGCGTTCTCGACCCGGGTACCGGGGACCGGTTTCGCAAGGAAATCCTCGCCGTCGGCGGCAGCCGACCTGCACTGGATTCTTTCAAAGCCTTCCGCGGTCGCGAGCCGCGCATCGACGCGCTGCTCAGGCACAGTGGTATGATTCCCGCGTGAGGCAGCGACTCCTCGAGCCTCGGCGTCGTGAGGCGACGCGCGCTGACGCGGGAGCGCTGGCCGGTTTTTCCGGTGCCTCCTCCTCCTCCTCCAAGAGTTTTCGCATGCGCTTGCTTCTGCTCACGATGGTAGTCATGTGCATCGCCTCCGTCGCCTCGGCGCAGATCTACCGCTGGGTCGACCAGGAAGGCACGGTCCACTACTCGCAGACGCCTCCTCCGCCCGGGGCCAAGAACATCCAGAAGAAAGCCTTTTCCGGCGGTGACGCGGTGGACTCCACGAACCTTCCGTTTGCCACCCAGGTGGCGGCGAAGAACTTTCCGGTCACGCTGCGCACGTCTCCGGAATGCGGAGATCCTTGCAACCAGGCCCGCGCTGCCCTGGTCCGCCGCGGGGTTCCCTTCAGGGAGGTCAGCGTCGTCACCCAGGAAGATCTTGACGGACTGAAGAAGGTTTCCGGACAAAACCAGCTGCCGCACCTGGTCGTCGGAGGCCAGATGCAATCCGGATTCCGCGAAGATCTCTACACCGAGTTGCTCGACACGGCCGGCTACCCGTCTTCCGGGCCGCAGTTGCCGCTTGAAAAGCTGCGCAAGTTGGCCCCACCGTCGGAGCCAGCACGGGCCGCAACGCAGCCCGGCGGGAACTCCGGCGTGCCGCAGGATACCGCCGGCGAGAAGTGACGCGGCGCCTTCCGCCGCGTCGCCGCGCAGATGAAGCTTGCCTCGTGGAACGTCAATTCGCTCAAAGTGCGCCTGCCGCACCTGCTCGACTGGCTCGCAAGGCAGTCGCCGGACGCAATCTGCCTCCAGGAAACGAAACTCGAGGACAGCAAGTTCCCGCTTGAAGAAATCGAGCGGGCTGGTTACCGGTGCGCCTGGTCGGGACAGAAGGCCTACAACGGCGTCGCGATACTGTCGAAGGTCCAGACATCGGATGTCGCTACCGGCATTCCGGGCTTCGTAGACGACCAGAAACGCGTGATCGCAGCGACGGTGGGGAACGCCGGGAACGCACTGCGTGTCGTATGTGCTTATGTCCCCAACGGTCAGGCGCTAGCCTCGGATAAGTTCCGGTACAAGCTGGAATGGCTCGCGGCCTTCCGGAACTGGCTCGATGACGAGTTGCGGCGTCACCCGCAGCTGGCGGTTCTCGGCGACTACAACATCGCCCCGTCGGACGAAGACGTCCACGATCCGCGGGCCTGGGAGGGACAGGTCCTGTGCAGCCCCAGAGAACGCGAAGCCTTTCGCAGCCTTCTCGCCCTCGGTTTCAAGGACAGCTTCCGCACGCTCGCCCCCGCGCAAAGATCTTTCACCTGGTGGGACTACCGCATGAATGCCTTCAAGCGCGGCCTCGGTTTGCGCATCGACCACATCCTGCTCGCGCCCGACCTAGCTTCGCGCTGCCGCAGCTGCGTGATCGACACCGCACCACGCGGCTTGGAGCGGCCTTCCGATCACGCACCTATCATGGTGGAACTGGAATCCGCCATCCCGTGATTTTGGAATCCGCGCAATAATCAAGATTGCTGATACACAAACAAAGACAAAGGAGAAAAAAGATGAGAATGCTAGCCATGCTTTGCCGTAGCACGGTGGCGATGGCTGCCGCTGTGTTGCTCGCCAACAGCGCCCTCGCGCAATCCTATCCCTCAAAACCGGTGAAGATCGTGGTGCCCTATTCGCCCGGAGGGCCGGCCGACATTTACGCCCGATTCCTCGGCGACAGGCTGGAAAAAGCCCTCTCGCAGGCGTTCGTTGTCGAGAACCGTCCGGGAGCCGGCGCCATCATCGGCACCGATGCGGTGGCGAAATCATCGCCCGACGGATACACCATTCTTGCGATGTCGAACACGCATACGGTAAACGAGTCGTTGTTTTCGAAGAAACCCTACAGCCTGATGCGGGATCTCACTCCGATATCTCCGATCAACTACTCCGATCTCTTACTTGTGGTGAATCCCTCGGTTGCCGCGAAGGACCTGAAGGAGCTCATCACACTCCTAAAGGCGCGGCCAGGGAAGCTAAACTATGCTTCATCGGGACCCGGCACCCCTTATCACATGGCCGGCGAACTCTTCAAGGCGATGGCCGGCGTTGACGTCGTGCATGTCCCGCATAAGGGCAGTGCCGAGGCACGCACCAGTGTGCTGGCAGGTAACGTGGAAATGATGTTCGACGCGATCACGACCATGGCCCAGCTCGCACGCGCCGGAAAAGTTCGCGCTATTGCTACATCGGGCTCAACCCGATCCTCGATCATGCCGGAAGTCCCGACACTTAACGAAGCCGGCGTTCCGGGCTACGACGCGGTGATCTGGCTCGGATTCATGGCGCCCACGGGCACGCCTCAGCCGATCGTCGAAAAGCTGAATTCCGAGATTCGCCGCATTACCGGCCTGCCGGAGGTCAAGGAGACCTGGGCCAAGCAGGGCGCGGTTCCCATGCAAATGACGCCCGCACAGTTCGGGAAATTCTTGGAGCAGGATATTCAAAAGTGGGCCAAGGTGGTGAAACTGTCGGGAGCCAGAGTCGACTAGGGACCTGCTTGCGCATTCTGCTTACCCCTCCATGCCAGAGCGCTTCAGCTTCACGGTCAACGGCGTCGCCACCGAGGTCGTCGCGAGATCTGACACGCCGCTGCTCTACGTGCTGCGCGACGACCTGGGGCTGAAGAGCTCGCGCTTCGGCTGCGGCAGCGGTCAGTGCGGCGCCTGCTTTGTGCTCCTGGACAACCATGCGGTGCCATCGTGCGATACGCCGCTCTGGTCCATCGCCGGAAAAAGCGTGACCACTGTAGAAGGGTTGGCGAGGAACGGCGAACAGCATCCATTGCAGCGGGCTTTCCTGGAGGAGCAGGCCGCACAATGCGGCTATTGCACGAGCGGAATCCTCATCGCCGCCGCGGCCCTGCTCCAGAGCAACCCTGCGCCCACAGAGGCCGATGTTCGCGCCGCTCTGGATCGCAATCTGTGTCGCTGCGGATCGCACAACCGCGTGGTGCGGGCGGTCATGCGTGCGGCTGCGGAAGCGGCATCGTGAATACGGTCGCCGACGCCAGGCTCAAGCGTCCGGGCAGCCTGGAGAAGAATCCGCGTCTCTCCCGTTGGCTGCGGGTGAATCGCGACGGGACGATCTCCGTTTCCAGCGGCAAGGTGGAAATCGGGCAGGGCATTCTGACGGCCCTTGCGCAGATTGCAGCGGAAGAACTCGGTGTAGCCCTGGAGAGAATCCAGATGATTCCCGCCGATACGAGCAGGAGCCCCGACGAGGGGGTCACCTCCGGCAGCCTCTCGATCCAGGATTCGGGCGCGGCACTGCGCCAGGCATGCGCCCAGGCTCGGGCGCTGCTTCTTGCGCGCGCCGCGATACGTCTGGGAGCCTCCATCGCGGACCTGCGCGTTGTCGACGGAACCGTCGACGCCGGTAACCGGGCCACCAGCTTCTGGGAGTGCTCGGACGATGCGCTCCTGGACTGCGACGTGGACATGGAATCGCCGTTGAAAGGTCCGCGCGACTATCACGTGGTGGGGCAGCCTGCGCCGCGCCGGGACCTTCCGGACAAGGTTTTCGGGCGGCCCCGCTTCCTCCAAGACATGGTCTTGCCAGGCATGCTGTACGGCCGCGTGGTGCGGCCGGACCACGGATTCGCGAAACTCGTTTCCGTGGATGGCAGCAAGGTCGAATCGATGCCGGGATTCACAGCCATCGTCCGCGACGGAGATTTTCTCGGAGTCCTCGCCGAGCGCGAGGCAACTGCCGTCGATGCGCAACGCATCCTGCGCAGCGCCGCGGTGTGGCAGAAGGCGGAGCCT
>JBGPTG010000036.1:0-15954 GCA_041490545.1 Gammaproteobacteria bacterium | reverse complement strand
CTCGGCGAGCGGCTTGATGCCGGCGCGCGGCAACGTCCCGAAACTCGGCTTGTAGCCGACGACGCCGCAATAGCTCGCGGGCCGCACGATCGAGCCGGCCGTCTGGGTGCCGAAGGCGAGCGGCAGCATCGCATCGGCCACCGCGGCGGCCGAGCCGCTCGAGGAGCCGCCGGGCGTGCAGCGCGGATCGCGGGGATTGGCGGTCTTGCCCGGATGGAACCAGGCGAACTCGGTGCTCACCGTCTTGCCGAGGATGAGCGCACCGGCGGCGCGCGCCAGCGCCACGCAGGCCGCGTCGGCCGCCGGCCGGTGCCCGGGATAGACCGCGGAGCCGTAACAGGTCGGCATGTCGATGGTGTCGATGATGTCCTTGACCCCGATCGGCAGCCCGTGCAGGGCCCCGAGCACCGGGCCCGAATCCAGCCGGCGTGCCTGCGCCAGGACAGCATCGGGGTCGAGATGGATCCAGGCGCCCACCGTGCTTTCGCGCTCCTCGATGCGCGCGAGGCAGGCGCGCGCCAGGTCTTCGGCAGTGATCTCGCGCGCCGCGAGGCGCTTTGCTGCCTCGCGTGCGGTCAGTTCATTGAGTTTTTGCATCAGGCTTCTCCTCCGACGCCCAGGTAGGTCGCGGTGATATTCGCATCGGCACGCAGGCCTGCGGGCGAACCCTCGAAGACCACGCTGCCGTGGTCGACGACGTAGACGCGGTCGGCGAGCTGCAGCGCCATCTCGGCGTTCTGCTCGACGAGCAGCATGCTCACGTGCTGTGCCTTGAGCTCGCGGATGGTTTCCATGACGGCGTTCACCACCATCGGCGCGAGACCCTGGGAGGGCTCATCCAGCAGCAGCAGGTCCGGTCCGGTCATGAGGGCGCGGGCGATGGCGAGCATTTCCTGTTCGCCGCCGGAGAGCTCGCGCCCTTTGTGGGTCAACCTTTCTTTCAGGCCCGGAAAGCGCTCGAGCACGGTGTCCATCTGCCAGCGCGAGTTCTTTCGATGGGCGATGGACAGGTTCTCCTTCACCGTCAGGTAGCTGAAGATATCGCGCGTCTCGGGGACCATGGCAATTCCCATCCGGCTGATCCTGTGGGCGTCCAACCCGGCAATGTTGCCGCCTTTGTATACGATCTCGCCCTTCGCAGGCGGGGTGAGGCCGGTGACGCTGCGCAGCGTCGTGGTCTTGCCGGCGCCGTTGCGGCCGAGGAGGGCGACGACCTCGCCTTCGGCCACGCCCAGCGACAAGCCGTGGAGGATGTGGCCCAGCCCGTAGAAGGTATCGATGCTGCGTATCTCGAGAATCAAGCCGCGACTCCCCCCAGATAGGCGCGGCGCACTTCGGGGTTCTTCCGGATCTCGCCGGGCGTGCCCTCGGCGATCAGGCTGCCGAAGTGCATTACCGAGATGCGGTCCGAGACGCTCATGATGATGTCCATCTTGTGCTCGATCAGGACGATGGTGTAGCGGCCTTTGAGCGTGCGCACCAGCGACACCATGTTGCGCGTCTCCTCCGGCGAGAGGCCGGCGGCGGGCTCGTCGAGCAGCAGCACGCGCGGTGATGCGGCGAGGGCGATCGCGAGCTCGAGCTGGCGCTGCTCGCCGTGCGAGATCTCGCGGGCGAGTTGACTTGATTTGCCTTCGAGTCCTGCATCACGCAGCGACTGCCTGGCCCGTTCCGCTGCATCGGGAAATTCATTTGCGGATTTCCACATCAAGCCGTTCCAGGATTTTTCCGTCGCAAAAGCGGCCACCCAGACGTTGTCAAAAAGGCTGAAAGCCGGAAAAACGGTCGTGCGCTGATACGAGCGTGCGAGTCCCAGGTGTGCAACCCGGTTTGCCGGCGTTCCGGTGATGTCTTTCCCGTCAAAAACGATTCTTCCCGATGTCGGCGCAAAAGTGCCCGTGAGCAGGTTGAAGAGCGTGGTCTTTCCCGCGCCGTTGGGGCCGATGATGGAATGCAGCGAGCCCGCTTCGATCTGCATGCTCACTGCGTTGACGGCAGTGAGGGCGCCGAACGCTTTTGTCAGGTTTTTTGTTTCGAGGATCGCCATAGCCAGAACCGCGTCCAGGCTTCCACAACCCCGCCGCGGAAAAACATCACCACGATGACGAACGCCACGCCAAGCAGCAGCGGCCAGCGCGCCCACACCGCGCTCATGGACTCGGAGAGCCAGATGAAGACGAACGAGCCGATCACCGGCCCGTAGAGCGAGCCCGAGCCGCCGATCAGCGTGGCGAAGATCACGTTGCCGGAGAACACGAAGCCGATCGTCTCCAGCGGCACGATGCCGAAGAGCATCGCGTAGAGCACGCCGGCGAGCCCGGAAAAGGCGCCGCCGACGACGAACGCAAGCAGCTTGAAGCGCGGCACGGCGTAGCCCACGGCTTCCGCGCGCACCGCGTTCTCGCGGATCGCCTGGAGGATCCTGCCGAGCGGCGATTCGATGATTCTCTTCATTGCAAACAATGCAATCAGGAACAGAAGGGCGACAAAGGCGTAAAAGATCAGCGGGTCCTGGAAATCGATGCCGAGCATCGCCGGCCGCGGCACGCCGGGCATGCCGTCCTCGCCGCCGGTGACGCTGGTCCACTGGTAGGCGGTGAAGTAGAAGAGCTGGTTCAGCGCGAAGGTGAGCATGATGAAGTACAGGCCCGAGCGCTGCACGCACAGGTACCCGACCACCGCGGCCGAGAGCGCGCCCACGCCCACGCCGATGCCGAGCGCGAGCAGGGTGTTGATCCCGTAGTGCTTGAGGAGGAAGCCGGCGACGTAGGCCGCGGAGCCGAAGAAGGTGGACTGGCCGAAGGAGAGCAGTCCCGTGTAGCCGAGCAGCAGGTTCGCGCCCAGGCCGAAGATGGCGAAGATCCAGATCTCCGAGGCAATCGCCGGGCGGACGATCAACGGCAGCAGAAAAATCGAAATCAAAAGAAAAATGACCGGTTTTTTCATCGGATCCCGAACAATCCCTGGGGCCGGACGAGCAGGATCGCCGCCATCACCGCGTAGATCACCACCGTGGACGCCTCGGTCCAGTACGCGGCGACCAGCGCCTGCGCGATGCCGATGATCAGCCCGGCGACGATCGCGCCGAGCAGGTTGCCCAGCCCCCCGAGCGCGACGACGACGAAGGCGATGCCCAGCATGTCCACGCCCATGGTGGGGTTGAGGCCGCGGATCGGCGCGATGAGCGCGCCGGCGATGCCGGCGAGGTAGGCGCCGAGCCCGAAGGCAACCGTGAACAGCATCTGGATGTCGATGCCGAGCAGCGAGACCATCTCCTTGTTCTCGATGCCGGCGCGCATGATGGCGCCGTAGCGCGTCTTCTCGAGGAACAGCCAGGCGGCGAAGACCAGCAGTCCCGCGGCCACCATCACGAACAGGCGGTACTTCGGATACATGGTGAAGCCGAGGTCCATGCCGCCGCGCAGGATGTCCGGCGGCAGGTAGCTGGACCCGATCGGCCCCCAGACGAGGATGATGGATTCGCTCAGGATCAGCGCGAGGCCGAAGGTGAACAGCAGCTGGTAGTCGTGCCCGGCGGCGTACAGCCGCCGGATCCCCGCGTATTCGATGGCCAGGCCCAGCAGCGCCACGCCCATCGGCGCGACGATCAGCGCGACCCAGAAATTCCCGATCGCGTTGGCGGCGCTGGCAAGCAGGTAGGCGCCGACGGCGAACAGCGCGCCGTGCGCGAAATTGGGGATGTTGAGCACCCCCGTGACCAGCGACAGGCCGAGCCCCATCAGGGCATACAGCATGCCCGTCGCGATCCCGTTCAGGATCTGTGCGGCGACGAAGCTCAGGATGAACTCAGAACGTCAGAACGATCCGATATCCTTGCAGGCCCCGTACTCCTTTGGCAGCGGCGCGTCGCCTGTCGCGATGATGTCCGCGAAATCCATCGACCCCTTCATGGCGCCCTTGGTCTTGCAGCGCATGAAGAAATACGGGCGGATGTTCTGGTGCGTGGCCGCGTCCATGCGCATGCGCCCGACGATGTCGTTCACCTCGATGCCTTCCAGCGCCTTGACCACGTCCTGCACCTCGGCGGACTTGGCCTTGTCGAAGCCGGCCAGCAGCAGGCGCGTCATCGAGTAGGCGGCCGAGGGCGCGTAGCCCGGCGGGTTGCCGAACTTCGCGGTGTAGCTCCTGACGAATTCCTTGGCGCCCGGCGTGTCGGCGGTGTAGTAGAAATTCGAGCCGACCCACAGGTTCTCGCGGTTTTCGGGCGAGAGCTGGACGATCTCCTCCACGCCCGAGGACCAGGTCATGATGAGCGGGATCTTCGGCGTCAGGCCGAAGTTGAACATCTCGCGCGCGCCGCCGACCGCGTCGCCGCCGAAATTGATCATCGCCACCGCATCGGGCTTGTTGGCAGCCGCCTTCTGCACGTAGTTGGAGAACTCGCGCTCGCCCAGCGGGTGCCGGTCGGCGCCGACGAACTCGATGCCGTGCGTCTTGCCGACCTCCTTGACGTATTTCTCCACCGACCAGCCGAAGGCATAGTCCGCGACCAGCAGGTGCCAGCGCTTTGCCTTCGGGTTCGCCTTCATGAAGGAATCCACGACGGTCTTCGCCGCGGTATAGGGACTTGCCGCCCACTGGAATGAGTAACGGTGGCAGCGCGAGCCCGAGATGTCCTCGGTGCCGCCGCTGAAGAGGTGCAGCACCTTCTTGCGCTTCGCCACCTCGGACACTGCGAGCGCGACGCCGGAAGACCAGGGTCCGATGACGAACTTCGCGCCGTCTCCGTCCACGGCTTCCTCGGTGCGACGCGTGGAGGTGCCGGCCTGCGTGCCGCCGTCGCGCGTGACGTACTTGATCGGCCTGCCGAGGACCCGCATGCCGCGCTCCTCGAGCGCCATCTTCATGCCGCGGTCGTTGAGCGGGCCTACGTCGGCGAACGCGCCGGTCTGGTCCCACAGGCCGAGGATCACGATCTCCCTGGACTGCGCGCGGACGATGGCCGGAAAGCCGAGGCCCGCGGCGGCCCCGGCGCCAAACTTCAGAATGTCCCTGCGGCTGAGCTTGCCCATTTGGTTTCCCCTTGGTGAAAGCGAAGACTGCTTTTTTGGATTTTGCGCTTGGGATGGGAGGATTTGCAACGCCGGCGCGCTACAGGGCCAGGATCGGGCCCGGCGTAACGCAATCGCGAGGCACGAAACGTCCGCTTTGGGTCGACAGCAGAACCCTCGTACTTCTACTTTCCGGCAAGCTTCATCAAGGCCTTTTCAGCTTCCGGGTGAAGACCTTCGAGGATCTTCGCCGCCGCACGCGCTCCCCGTCTGACCGGCGCCTTTCCGATCGCGGGCATGCGCCGGAAGGCGTCGCCCAGAAGGCCCGGTGTGTCTTCTTCGAGCACCGCGGCGAGCAGAGCCGCCTGTTCGAGATCCTTGCGCACTTTGTCCCGATCGGTTTTTCTGGATTGCGATGAAAACAGCTTGTGAAGCAGAAAGCGCTCCGGAGACGGAAGCTTGACCGGAATGACCTGGTTCGGGCTCAGAACGACGCTTTCGATGGGCTCCCTGATCAGGAAATCCAGAAGCGGGATCGCCTGCGCATAGGCTCCGAGTTCCCTGACCGGCACGATGCGGCCCGGATCCTTTCCGGGCACGAGCAGGTCCACGGCCAGGGTTCCGGCGCCGGGAAGCTTGAACGATGCCGACGGCCGATGAGAAGGCATGCCCGGCACCGGGACGAACGCCAGGCCGGTTTCGGCGAGAAGTGTCTGCAGCGTGATGCCGTTGCCGAGAGCTATGGCGAGGGGCTGAGCGCGCGCCACGTCGAGGTCCTGGGTGCGATATCCGGGCGCCTCCACGCCGAGCTCGTTGAGAAGCGCGCCGTACGCGTGGGAGCCGACCAGGGTGAGGCCTGCCCGGGTCAGGCCCCGATTGAAGAAGACCTCGAGCACCGCAGCGGGCTTTCGCTCGATGCGCTGGTAGCCGAACAGGCGCAGTTTGGCCGACCCGGAGGCGAGGGTCTTTGCCAGATCCAGCTCGGCGCGCAGCGCCGCGATCCTGGCCTTGTCGAACGATCGTTCCGGGCCGAGGTAGTCGTCGACCTTGCGGCCGTCGACGCGGGCGTATTCCCGCACCCAATACTGGTTTCCGGACTGCGTTCTTTGCTTCAGCGTGCCGGGAGATCCGGCCAGGACCCGCTCCTGCGAGCGCGCAAGCCGCTTCAGATCCTGGTACTTGGTCTGGCCGGCCGGATCGTGCCGGTGGAAGAGGCGACGCGAGGGCACGGGTTTTACCTCCAATGTTCAAATCGGAGGGTAGATTGCCACTGTTACCTCCAACATGCAAATTAGAGGTAAGGCATGACGCGCCGATTTTCGCCGCTGCGATGACCTCACGAATCGAGCACGACTTGGAAAACCATACACCGACTTCCCTCTCCATGGTGGCCCCCGGGAAACGCTGCTATTCTAGGTTCTTCGTCCTTTCGGGGCTGGAAAATGAAATCGGTGCTGGCATTCCTGGCCGTCGCAGCGGTGCTCGCCGCGCCGGCCTTCGCCCAGAGCGACGCCGTGCCGCAATTCCAGGTCGATGCATTCTGGCCGAAGCCGTTGCCGAACCGCTGGATTCTCGGGCAGGTGTCGGGCATCGCGACCGACCGCTTCGACCGCGTCTGGGTGGTGCACCGGCCGCGTTCGCTCACCGAGCGCGAGCGCGCCGCGGAGCAGGTGCCGCCGCCGGCGAAGTGCTGCGTCGCCGCGCCGCCGGTGCTGGTGTTCGACGCGTCGGGGAACCTGCTTTTCACCTGGGGCGGGCCGGGCCCGGGTTACGAATGGCCCGAGAGCGAGCACGGCATCTTCGTCGACGATCGCGATTTCGTCTGGCTCGCCGGAAACGGCAAGACCGACGGCCAGCTGCTCAAGTTCACGATGGACGGCAAGTTCGTCCTGCAGATCGGGAAGCAAGGTTCGGGGAACGACAGCAACTCGACCGTGCGCCTGGGCTCGCCGGCCGACGTCGCGGTCGACGTCGCCGCGAAAGAGGTCTTCGCCGCCGACGGCTATGCCAACCGGCGGGTGGTCGTGTTCGATTCCGAAAGCGGCGCCTACAAGCGCCACTGGGGCGCTTACGGCAAGGCGCCCAGCGACGCGAAGACGCCGCCCTACGATCCCGGCAAACCGCCCGCGCCGCAGTTCGGCAATCCGGTGCACTGCATCCGGCTTTCCGCCGAAGGCCTCCTCTACGTCTGCGACCGCAGCAACGACCGGCTGCAGATCTTCCGCAAGGACGGCAGCTTCGTGTCCGAGCATGTGTTCGAGAAGAACACGCGCGCCACCGGATCGGTCTACGACCTCGCGTTCTCACCCGATCGCGCGCAGCGCTACCTCTACATGGCCGACGGCGCGAACGGCGAGGTGCGCATCGTCGAGCGCGCGTCGAAGGAAGTGCTGGGCCGCTTCGGCCAGGTCGGCCGGCAGGCGGGCCAGTTCACCGCGCTCCACAACATCGCCGTCGACCGGCAGGGCAACCTCTACACCGCGGAAGTGAACACGGGGCAGCGGATCCAGAAATTCCGAAGGCTGGACCTGCAGCGCTAGACGATGACCTCAAAACGCGTGGGCGACCCCCGGCGTTGTTAGCGGCGTTCGAACCCGGCATGAAAGTGTCGATCATGGACATCATCGGCCGTCACCTAAAGCCGCAGTGAATAGGCGGGGTCATGTGGCATTCCTTGTCCGGGCCCGAGGCCCACATCATTCTGGAGGCGGCGGCGTACGTCGTCGGCGCCAGCGTGTACTGGCGTTTCGCGCGCGACCAGCCGCAGCCGCCGACTGCGGATCGCGTGTTGCTGCTGGGGGGCGCGGTGTTGGGCGCGATGCTGGGGAGCAAGCTGCTGCACGTGCTGGAACACCTGCCGACGCTGATGACGCGCGACGAGCGGGCGCTGTGGCTGGGCGGAAAATCGGTGCTGGGCGGCTTTCTCGGCGGTACGCTGGGAGTGGAGCTGGTGAAGAAGTCGATCGGCTGGGCGACCCCGACCGGCGACCCGTGGGTGCCGGCGCTCGCCGCCGGACTGCTGGTGGGCCGGCTGGGCTGCCAAGTCTCCGGCACCTGGGACCAGACCTACGGCGCGCCGACCGCCCTGCCCTGGGCGTGGGACTACGGCGACGGCGTCGGGCGGCATCCTACGGCGCTCTATGAAATGGCGTTGGTCGCGTTGTCGCTCATCGTGACGAGAGTGACGAAAATCGAGCGCCACAAGGGCGCGGGATTTGCGAGTTTCCTTTTTTGCTATTGCGTGATTCGCTTCGGCCTCGAATGGCTGAAGCCGCCGTTCGGCGACGCGGTGCAAGATTCACTGCCTGTCGCACTCTACGCCAACCTGACAGCCATCCAGTGGGCCGCGCTGCTCGGCATGGCATGGTACTTTTGCTTACTTCGCATCCGCCTCAACACCCCTTCGCCGCACTGAAATGGCCAAATCGCGCCCCTATCTCTACTACGACCACGTGGTGTCGCTGTGCGAGCAGTGCCTTCGCCGCATCGAGGCCAAGCACGTCATCCGCGAAAACGAAGTGTGGATGTACAAGTGGTGCCCGCAGCACGGCACCTCGAAAGTGCTGATCGCTTCCGATGCGAAGTACTGGCGCGCAGGCCGCGAGGTCTACATCAAGCCGCCGGAAATGCCGCTGCAATTCAGCACCGAGATGCACTGGGGCTGCCCCTACGATTGCGGCCTGTGCCCCGACCACATGCAGCACTCGTGCCTGACGATCCTGGAAGTCACCGACGAGTGCAATCTCGCCTGCCCAGTGTGCTACGCCGATTCCGGCCCGCACCGCCGCACACAGCGCGATCTTCCCACCATAGAACGCATGCTCGACGCGATCGTCGCCAACGAAGGCGAGCCCGATGTGGTGCAAATCTCCGGCGGCGAACCCACCATTCACCCGCAGTTCTTCGACATCCTGGATGCCGCCAAGCGGCGGCCGATCCGCCACCTGATGCTGAACACGAACGGCATTCGCATCGCCACCGAGCCCGGGTTTGCGGAGCGGCTCGCGCGCTACGCGCCGGGCTTCGAGGTGTATCTGCAGTTCGATTCCTTCGAGCGCGAGGCCTTGGTGATGCTGCGCGGCGCCGATTTGCGGCAGATCCGCGAGCGCGCACTCGAGCGACTCAACGCGGTCGGGTTGTCGACCACGCTGGTCGTGACGGTGGCCAGAGGCGTGAACGACACGGAGGTCGGAAAGATCGTCGAGTACGCGGCCAACCAGTCCTGCGTGCGCGGGGTGACGCTGCAACCGATCCACTTTGCCGGGCGCACCGACGGAGTCAGCGTCGACGCCGCGCGGCTGACGCTCACCGAGGTCCGGCAGAAGATTCTCGATCAGACCGGATTGTTCACGGCCGAGGACATCATCCCGGTGCCGTGCAATCCGGATGCGCTGGCCATGGGCTACGCGCTCAAGACCGGAGCGGGGATCGTGCCGCTCACGCGATTCATCGGCCCCGAGGTCCTGCTGGCGGGCGATCGCAACACCATCGTCTTCGAGTCCGACCGCAATCTGAAGGACCACGTTTTCAAGCTGTTTTCCACCAGTCACGGCCCCGAAGGCCAGGCCGCAGGCCTCTCGGCGCTGATGTGCTGCCTGCCGCTGGTGCGGGCGCCGGAGGGGGTGACCTACGACAAAGTGTTTCGCATCCTGATCATGGCATTCATGGATGCCGTCAGTTTCGACGTCCGCGCCATGAAGAAATCCTGCGTGCACATCGTCCAGCCCGATGGGCGCATCATTCCCTTCGAGTCGTACAACCTGCTGTACCGGGATGAGCGGCAGGCCGTCCTCCAGCAGCGCCGGCGCGAAGCAGAGATTGCTTCCGGCAGAAAGACCATTCCCATCGTCGGCACAAGGAAATCCGCGACCACGCGAACAGAGGGGGCAAAATGAGCAAACTGATTCTCGGCACATCCATGATCTTCACCGGACTTCTCGGCTTGTCTGCTACAGCCTGCGGTATCTTCTTTCTGTTCGTTCTGCCAGGGAGTGCCTATGGCCTGGTTTTGGGCGTCACCCCCGGCGCGCTGATGCTGTGGATGACCGTGGTGCTCTGGAAAGACTTTCGTTCGGCGCCGCCGGCCGAGCAAGCTCCGCAATCGCCGCCTGACCGCAACGGGAATCCCTGATGTGAATCCGCGACCGCCATCACAGAGGAGGCAGAATGGGAAACTATATTTTTGGGATTTTTATGGTCTTCACCGGACTTCTAGGCTTGTCTGCGACAGCCTGCGGTCTTTACGTTCTGCCGAATACTGCCCTAGGTCTGATCCTCGTCATACCCGGCGTACTGCTGCTGTGGGCGACTGTGAAGATGTGGACGGCCCTGAAAGCACCTAGTTCGTCGCCGCCGATCGAGCAAGCTCCGCAATCGCAGCGTGATCGCAAGGAGAATCCTTGATCAGGGCGAGCGACAGTGGCGTTAAGACGCTGGCGTCCGCTGCGAGTAAATCCCGGTTCGCCTTTACCACCGAAGAGATATTCTCGAGGAAATCATAAGCCAAAAGATCGGCATTGACCGTAGAATGCCGGACCTGCACAGGGTCTCGCCTGCTTGAACAAGACTGAAACCGCTTCGCGGGGCTACGCCTTCCTGCTCCTCGCGCTCGCGACGCTCTTCTGGGCCGGGAATTGGGTGCTCGGCCGCGCGCTGCGCGATGTGTTCGAGCCCGCCGCGCTGAATTTCTGGCGCTGGCTGATCGCGGTGCTGGTGCTCGCGCCTTTCGCGCTGCTCCGGCTGCGCGGGCACCTCGCCGCGATCCGGCGCTCTGCCGGGTTGCTGTTCACTCTCTCGTTCCTCGGCGTGGCATTGTTCCAGTGGCTGGTCTACGCGGGGCTGAAGACCACCACCGCGGTGAACGCGGTGCTGCTCAATTCATCGATGCCCGCCTTCATGCTGCTCTGTTCCTGGGCGATCGAGCGCGAACGCTGCACGCCCCGGCAGGTGGCGGGGATGCTGATCTCACTCGTGGGGATCCTCGTCATCATGGCTCGCGGCGACCCTGCGAGCCTCGCGCGCCTGGAGTTCCACTCGGGCGACGCGCTCATTCTCCTGGCCATGCCGGTGTGGGGCGTGTACTCGGTGCTGCTCAAGCGGCGCCCGCCCGAGCTCGACGGGGTCGCGTTCCTGTTCGTGATTTCGCTGATCGGCGTGGTGCTGCTCGTGCCGGCTTTTGCGCTGGAGGCTTACTACGCGCCGCCGCGCTGGCCCGGCGCCGCGGGCGTCGCCGCGGCGCTCTATGTCGGCCTGGCGGCGTCGGTGGCCTCCTTCATCTGCTGGAACCGCGGCGTGGCGATCGTCGGCGCCAATGCGGCGGGCTTCACCGTGCACCTTCTGCCCGCTTTCGGTACGCTGCTCGCGATAACGTTCCTCGGCGAATCCTTCCAGCTCTTTCACGCGGCGGGCATCGCCACCATCCTCGTCGGTGTGGTCGTCGCCACCCGGGCGGCGACGGCGCGAACCGCCTAGCCCATGGAAGGGAAGTCCCCGGCGTTGCCGGGAACCTCCCGTTCGCTGTTACTTCGAAGCCGTACCCACCGGAACGAAATCGAACTTGTTCCGGCCCGTCTGGTAGAACATGCAGGCTATGCCGGGACGGCAGCCGCTCACGTGATGCCAGCCGCCGGGCATGACGACCACCGAGCCGGGCCCGAAGTCCCGTGCCGATTTCAGGTCCACGCCGGTGTACCAATAGCCGCTGACGATCACGTTGGTGAGATGGCTGGAATGCGAATGCGGCGGATTGTCGGTCCCGGCCGGCACCGTGCGCAGTTGCGTGTAGGGTCCATTCTTGGGATCCCCGGAGAGCACCGTGAACTGCATTCCGGGCCGCTCGGGCAGCGCGGTCCACTTCAGGTCGGAGGGCGCCGCCATCAGCGGCTTGTCGCCGATGACGTCGGCGGCCAATGCTGTTGCGGAGATGCACAAGGCGCCGGCGATGGCGATGGCTAATTTCTGCGTGCCGGATTGATGCGATTGCGTCTGGATCTGGCGTTTCATTTTTCGAACCCTTTCTCTTGAGCTGTTGAATGAGGGGGCGGGCAAGGCTGCCGCGCTTCCCGGCTTGCCGGACGAATCCGGCGTCCTCATTGGGCGCCCGGCCCGCCCGGAAGAAATGAACGAAGCGTGAAAGATCCCGGATAAATCGATGAAAGGGGTCGGTTTCGATACAATGCCTCGCCTATCTGGACAGACATGAATTCGCCTTCGATCACACCAGCTTCCGCCCGCATGGATTCCGAACGCGGGGAATGCCTCGGTTTCGACCGTTACGTCCTCGATTTGCGGCGCGGCGCCCTGAAGGACGGCGAGGAGGACATCGCGCTGCGCCCGAAGAGCTTCGAGGTGCTCCGCTTGCTGGTGCAGAACGCGGGCCGCCTCGTGGGCAAGGAGGAAATCGCCGCCGCGGTCTGGCCGGACGTCATCGTCACCGACGCTTCGCTGACCCAGTGCGTAAAGGAGTTGCGCCGCGCCCTCGGGAACGACGGCGAGCGGCTCATCACCACCGTGGCGCGGCGCGGCTACCGGCTCGAATCCACTGCCGCCGCGGTGCCTCCGGGAGCGACCGCCGTTGCGCAGCCGCCCACGGTTTCCGTCGCGGCCGGGCCGATTGCCGGGGAAAGGGCGGCTGCGCCGCGCCGCCTGGGGGCAGGAGGGCAGCGGCTCCGGCTCGTCGCGGGCGCGATCGTCGCCGGCGCGTCGCTCGCCGCGACGCTGCTCTGGTGGGGGATCCGCGACAACTCGGCGCCGTCGCGCCAGGTCCTCGATCCGGCGAAGCCGGTCGTCGCGGTGCTGCCGTTCAGCAACCTCTCCGGGGATCCGGCGCAGAACTATTTCAGCGACGGCATCACCGAGGATCTGATCACGGACCTGTCGCGGATCTCCAGCCTCTTCGTGATCGCCCGGAATTCGAGCTTCGCGTATCGCAACAAGGCGGTCGGCGCCGCGCAGATCGGCCGGGAGCTCGGAACGCGCTACATCGTCGAAGGCAGCGTCCGGCGTTCCGGCGGCCGGGTGCGCATCAACGCCCAGCTCACCGACGCGTCCACCGGCATGGAGGTCTGGGCCGACCGGTACGATCGCGAGATCAAGGATCTGTTCGCCCTCCAGGACGAGGTGCGGCAGAAGATCGTCTCGGCGCTTGCCGTCAAGCTGTCACCCGGAGAGAGCCAGCGTCTTGCGCGCAAGCAAACGGAGAACCTCGAAGCCTACGACTTCTGGTCCCGCGGACGGGAGGCGCTGGCCCACATGACCGCGGAAGAGAACGTCGAGGCGCGGCGCATGTTCCTGCGCGCGATCGAGATCGATCCCGGTTTCGCCAGGGCATACGGTGGCATCGCGAATACCTACAGCATCGAAGTCGAGCTGGGCTGGGCCAGGTCCTCTCCCGACGAAGCCATCGCCAACAGCCTCACCTACGGCCAGCGGGCGGTGTCCCTCGACGAAAGCCTGCCGGAAGCCCGATGGGCGCTTGCGCGCGCCTATGCGTGGCATCGACAGCCCGAGCGCGCGCTCGCGGAGATCGAGCAGGCCGTCCGGGCCAATCCCAGCTACGCCGACGGCCGGGCCTACTATGCGATTCTGCTGGCCTACAACGGCCGCGCCCGCGAAGGGCTGCGCAACATCGAGCAGGCGATGCGGATCAATCCGCAGTACCCGTTCTGGTACCGCCACAATCTGGGCGTCGTCGAATTCATGCTCGGAGAGTACGCCCGCGCCGCCGGACACCTGAAGGAAGCGCTCGAACGCAATCCGAACTGGCAACCCTCGCGCCAGATACTGGTTGCGGCATACGGGCACCTGGGCCGCGTCGATGACGCACAGTGGGAGATCCGCGAATTGCGCGCTGCCGGGTCCGACATGTCGCTGGCGCTGATACGGGAGAGAACGCCGTTTCGCTCTTCCGCCGACCTGACGCGCCTGCTCGACGGATTGCGCAAGGCGGGCGTGGCGGATTAGACCAGTTCCTCACCACCCGCGGCAGCGTTACCGTTTCGAAGATCTTCTGATCTGAAACTGCGGCGAATTGACACTGTCGTGGCCCGGGCGTATAAAAAGCTGCGCCCGACAACGCGCCCGCCGTAGTTCCCGCCGCAGTTCCGATCGATCCCAGAGGAGGAGGCTGACATGACATCAAGAATCACAGGCAAGGGCGGTGTCTCGCGCCGCAACTTCGTCAAAGCCGCTGCTGCTGCAGGCACGGCCCTGACGGCAGGCGGATCGATGCTCGGCAATGCGTTCGGGCGCGATGACGATCGCGACGAGTTCTCCTGCAACGGCTCGGCCGACATCGCGCTGGTGAACGGCCGCATCCTCACCATGGACCCGAAGAACCGGATCGTCTCGGCCGTGGCGATTCGCAACGGCCGGTTCGCGGAGATCGGTCATCCCAGGGAGCTCGGCCGCTGCGCGCAGACCATCAATCTCCACGGGGCCACGGTGATTCCGGGGCTCATCGATTCGCACTGCCACTTCGTCCGCGACGGGCTGAATCCCGGCCACGAAGTGCGCAGCATCGAGCTGGCCGCTTCGATTCCGGAACTGCTCGGCATGATCGCCGAGCGCGCGAAAACGGCACCCGGGGGCCAGTTCATCAGTTGCGTCAGCGGCTGGAACATCAACGGCCTCGCCGAGCACCGCTTGCCGACGGTGGCCGAACTCGACGCCGCCGCGCCGGGAAACCCGATCTACATCAGCGAATTCGGCGGGACCAACAAGGCGGTCACCAATACTTCGGGCAGGGCGTGGTTTGCCCTCAAGGGTGTCGTCGTCAACGCGGACGGCACGCTCGCCAACAATGGGCTCGCGTTCGCCGCGCTGCGCGCGGCCGAGGTCGCGGGCGATCCGGCATTGCCCGACCGCCTGACCACGACCAAGGCGAACATCGGTTTCGCTTCGAGCCTGGGGTTGACCATGGTCCACGACGTCGGCGGCAACGGCTTTCCGCAGGCCAACTCGGCGCAGACCAGCCTGTTCGTCAATCTCGATCCCTACGATCAGGCGCTCAGCCTGTGGCGCGCGGGCCAGTTGGACATGCGCGTCCGGTCTTTCCTGTACAGTGAATTCGACACCTCGGCGACGCTCGACGTGGCTCGCTCCCGCATGATCAACAACCTCATCCGGCTGGGCGACGACGTCTTCCGCTTGAACGGCGTCGGTGAGCGCGTGCAGGTCAGCACCACGGCGCCGGGGTTCGTCGACCATTGCAAGTTCGCCGCGCAGAACGGCTGGACGGTGCACCAGCATTCGGCGACTGCGCAGGAAATCGCGTTTCACGTGGATGCGTACCAGCAGGGCAGCGCCGCCGCGGCGCCGGCCGGAATCGGGCCGCTGCGCTGGTCGCTCACCCACGTGAACGTCATTACCGACGACCAGATCAGGGCCCTGCGCGACATCAAGACCGGCGTGACGGTGCAAAGCACGGCGTATACGGGCAACTCGGGCGGCACGCCGTTCCGCAGCATTCTCGACATCATGGGGGCCGCCGGCATTCCGGTCGGCGGCGGCAGCGACGCCACCAACGTCGGTCCGATCAATCCATGGCTGATGATGTACTTCATGGCGACCGGAAAGAACAACGCCGGCATCGCCATCAATGCCGCGCAAAACTGCACGCGGCTGGAGGCGCTGCGCATGTACACCATCGGCAGCGCCTATTTCTCGTTTGACGACGACAAGCTGGGCTCGATCGAGAAAGGCAAGCTGGCCGACGTGGCGGTGCTCAGCGACGATCCGCTCTCCGTGTCGGACGACGGGTTCCGCAGGATCTCGTCGGCGCTTACGCTGCAGGGAGGCAGGGTCGTGAGCGGCAGCTTGCACCACCGCGGCTGAAGGTTCCCGCGCGCGGAGGGGGCGGCGGCCGCCCCCTCCGGCGGCGTACGCTGGTGGTCCCGGTGTGGCGCACGCTGAACTATCCGGACAACCCCTGTAAGGCGCCCGG
>JBGPTG010000035.1:0-16029 GCA_041490545.1 Gammaproteobacteria bacterium | reverse complement strand
GGCGTCGAGTTCACCGTGGAGAGCACTCCGGGCGGCGTGGTGTTGCGGGCCAAGGCGGGCAAGCGGTCGGGTCGCATCGCCGAGCTGGCGGGCATGCTGAAGCGCAGCGGCAGACGGCCGGTGTCGCTCAAGGCGATGGACGCGGCGATTACCGCCGAGGTCAGGGCGCGGCGTGCGCGCGATCGATACTAACGTCCTCGTCCGATTTCTCACGGCGGACGATCCGCAGCAGTTCCGTCGCGCCCGCAAGCTGATGGAAGGCGGCGGAGTCTTCGTGCCCAAGACCGTGCTGCTCGAAACCGAATGGGTATTGCGGCGCGCGTACGATCTTTCGCGAGCAGAGGTTGGGCGCGCTTTCGAAGCCCTCGCTGGGGCCGCCGAGGTGGACCTCGAGGACGGCAGCGAGATCCGGCTCGCCCTTGCATGGTTTCACGCCGGCCTGGATTTTGCCGATGCCTTGCACATCGCTTCGCGTGGCAATGCGGCGGAGTTCCTTACCTTCGACAAGCGCCTGGCCTCGGCGGCGCGAAGGGCAGGGATTCGCGGGGTCGTTCATCCAGACAAACGATCTTCCGGAGTCGTTGGGGACAGACCACGGTTTTCCCGTTCACGGGGCTTGCGCTTGCCAGCAGAGTAATTGGGGAAGTAATTGGGGGAAGTAATTGGGGACAGACCACGGTTTGCGCTGATAGTGCTGCGCTCGCGCTGAAACGCCGAGCCACTTCTGCTCAATTCCAGAGACGTCCCGACGCCACGCGCGCCCCCTCGCCCAGAGCGCGGAGCTTCGCCCAGGCCACTGTCATCGGGATCTCGGCGTTGCCGGCAGTGGATGCGAATCCGCAGTCGTTCCCCACCATGATGTTCTCCCGGCCGGCCGCGCCGGCCCAGCGCTCGATGCGGTCGGCGACGACCTCGGCGTGCTCCACCGTCACGTTGGAGTGCGTGATGGCTCCCGGAATCAGGATCTTCCCTTCGGGCACCCGGAACTTGCGCGCGACGCGCCACTCGTGATCGTGGCGCGGGTTGGCCGCCTCGAAGGAATAGGCGCCCGCTCGGATGGTGAGGACGAGGTCCATGACCTGATCGAGCTGCAGGTCGCTCAAACGCGGGCCGAAGTTGACGCCGTAGCAGGTGTGGAAGCGGATGCGCTCTTCGGGAAACCCGCGCAGCGCATGATTCAGGAATTCGATGCGTTTTTGCATCCAGCTGCGGTACTGCGCGAGATCCATGTCCCTGCGTCCATCCCAGGAGCTGACGAGGCGCGGGTCGTCGATCTGCAGCAGCAGCCCGGCGTCGAGAATCGCCTTGTACTCGTGGCGCATCGCTTCGCCGTGTGCCTCGAAGTACTCCTCCTCGGACCGGTAGTGCTCGTTCTGATCCATCGGGATGGGACTGCACGAGGGCATGAATCCCTCCTCGGCGCCCGCTGCCGCCATGGCCTGCTTGAGGTTCTCGAGATCGCGCTGCAGCGCCTTCTGGCCGACATACTGAATCGGTGCTACGCACACGCGCTGCGCCACGCGTATGGTATTTGCAAACGGGCTGTGCTCGAGCACGCCCTGGTAGTAATCGGGAAACATCAGCGCGTCGCGGCCGTCCGGCGCCGCCGGTCCGGGCACCGGGATGCCGCCTTTCGGAACCCGCGCTTCGAAACCGCCGATGCGCTCCGCGAGGTAGCCGCGGAAGCTCGGCTTGCTGCATTCGCCGTCGCTGACGACGTCGATGCCGGCCTCGACCTGCTGGTGCACGATCCCCATGACGTGTTTCTTCAGCGTGGCTTCGTAGCCCGCCGCGTCGAGAGGCCGGCCTTCTGCCTGTGCCCGCACGGCCTCGAGAATCTCCGGGGGCCTCGGCAGGCTTCCGGTGTGGGTGGTGCGGATGCGGTCAATGCTGCGTTTCACGTTGGTTCGCGGGGCAGCCTACAATGAGCGCCATATTAGCCTGTGAGACGACCGTCGGCTCGCGAATCGGGGAGGTCAACATGTCTGGCTCGATGTGCCGCTTGCTGCTGACGACCGCTGCCCTCGCAGCCATGGGCGCGGCGCATGCACAGACGGGCTATCCGGAGAAACCGGTCAGGCTGGTGGTCGGTTTCAGCGCGGGCGGGCCGACCGATGTCCCGGCGCGATTCGTCGCCGACAGGCTTGGATCGGCCCTCGGGCAGCGCGTCGTCGTGGAAAACAGGACCGGCGCCGGCGGTCAGATCGCGACCCAGGACGTGCTCGCAAAGCCTAGGGACGGGTACAACCTGCTGCTCTGCACTCACTTCGAGTCCATCAACGCCGCGATCTACAGGAAGATCGCGTACAAGCTCGGCGACATCGCGCCGATCAGCCAGATCTCGCGCTACTACTACGGAGTTGCGCTGACCCAGTCGATACCTGCACAAAACTGGGAGGCATTCATCGCGTACGCCAAGGCCAACCCGGGGAAGATCAACTACGGCATGGTCGGCCGCGGCTCGGCGCAGGAAATCCTCGCGCTCGAGCTCGGCAAGCTGACCGGAATCGAAATGACCGGAGTGCCCTACAAGGGCGGGGCGGAAATCATGCCGGACCTGCTCGCAGGCCGGGTGCACCTCTACGTTTCGCCGACCCTCTCGATCCTGCCTCAGTACAAGGCCGGGAACCTCAAGATCCTCGCCGTCACCAGCCAGCAGCGGCTCGCGGCGGCGCCTGAAACGCCAACCCTGACCGAGAACGGGCTTCCCTTCGTCCGATTCGGCTGGCTTGGCATCTGTGCCGGGGCGGGAACTGCGCAATCCATCATCACGCTGCTCAATCGTCACATCACGGCGATCGTGGGGTTAACCGAATACCGCGAAATGATCGAGAAAGCGGGTTCCGTTCCGCTTTCGTCGACGCCCGAAGAGCTGGCGAAGATCCTCTTCGATACCTACGAGCAGACGACCGCCATCGGTCGCGAGTTCGGTTTGCAGTTCGACTGATCTTGGCTGGGTGATTCATGGACTTTATTCTCACCGGGCGCACGGACGGTGTCCTGCGCATCGAGTTCAACCGCCCGGAGAAGAAGAATGCCATCACCGGTTTTCCCACTGGCGGTACTATGTCACTGACGCCGGCGATCTTCCAATCTCTACGGATCAGGATAAGGATGCGGGTGGCTTTATGAATGGAATCGCAAAGCCGATCTTGGCGGCCTCAGTATTGCTCCTGTCCGGTGAGCTTGCGGCGCAGACCTTCAAATGCACAAATGCAGCCGGAAAGATCACCTACTCCGGGATGAAGTGCAGTGAGCTTGGGCTGAAAGACGCGGGCGAAGTCAAAGACCGGCTCAATGTGAATCCGGCCTACCGGCCGCCAGCCCCGGAAAGCAGGCCGCCGCTCTCGTCCGGTCCCGCCGCGGCCCCGGAAGCCCCGAACACCAACGCGCCGGCCGCCGCCGAAGAATCCGCCAATCCGGAGCGACGCTGCTTCACCGTACGTACCGCCAAGGGCAACGTCACCCGCTGCAACGACAGGCCCGATGAATGACCGCGACGCCGCGCCAAGGGCTTCGGCCGCCTGCAATTTTGGGTTTTTCTGCTGCGTGGTTGGATTGGCAATCTCGAAGAAATAGTCCCAAAGATTGCCAAGCCCGACGAGACGACAGTTTCCGAATATCACTGTCCGCGTAGTTTGTTCCGAAGATCGCGTTCGCCGCTGCAGCAATTACCGCGTTCAAAGTTTCGCCATGAGAAGACTTGTTCCTCTTAGAGCCACTTTGGCAATGCCTCGGGTACGATTTATGTCGAGCTTCTGCTGATGGTCGTGGCCGGTTGGGTTCATCGTCATCAACTGATCGTGATCGAATTCCTCCAGGCCGAGAACCGGCTTGCGCGGATCAAATGAGGAGAAATTCATGAAAAGGCAAGCGGGTATATGGATCGACCATAGGACGGCATTCGTCGTGTTTATCGGCGAAGACTCAGAACAAACGGAACGAATTGAATCAGGAATGGAGAAACATGTCCGGTTTTCCGGGCGTACCGCATCGGAAGAAGGCTCGGCAGACGACCAGCGGGACAGGCAATTTACGGTCCATCTCAATAGATACTATGACGAGGTGATCTCGCATATTCGCGACGCTGAATCGATCCTGCTCTTTGGGCCGGGCGAGGCAAAGGGGGAACTCGAAAAGCGTCTCGCGAACAAAGGACTGGGCGGACGCATCGTCGGCACTGAGACAGTCGACAAGATGACCGATCATCAGATCGCGGAAAAAGTTCGACAGCACTTTAAAAAATGACCGTGCCGGTTCAACAAACGGCATGAATCAACCGCCTTCGGCATTTTGGAGCATCTCTGCGAACGGGATGCTCCAGCAACTTGGGGCGGCGAGGGAAGGATTGGGCGGCGGGGAAGCCAAGCAGCGGCTCGCCCGCTATGGCTCCAACCTGCTGAAACCGAAAAAGCGGTCGAATGCCCTCACGCTCCTGCTGGGCCAATTCAAGAGTCCGCTCGTCCTCCTTCTCTTGTTTGCCACAGGATTGTCGTTTTTTCTGCATGACCCGGTTAACGCCCTCATCATTCTCGTCATCGTCCTCATCAGTGGGCTTCTCGGCTTTTGGCAGGAGCACAGCGCAACCCGCGCCGTGGAGCAGTTGCTGGCCATGGTGCAAATCAAGGCGACCGCGCTTCGCGACGGAAGCCCCCATGAAATACCGCTCGAAGAGATCGTGCCGGGCGATATCGTCGTCTTGAACGCCGGGGATATCGTCCCGGGGGACTGCTTGGTTGACGATTCCAAGGATCTCTTTGTAGATGAAGCGACCCTGACGGGTGAAACCTTCCCCGCGGAGAAATCGGTCGGAGTGCTTGCGGCGGAGACGCCGTTGGGCAAGCGGACCAACGCGCTATGGATGGGAACCCACGTAATTAGCGGCAGCGCCAAGGCACTGGTTATCGTCACCGGCAAGCAAACCGAATTCGGCAAGGTCTCCGAACGGCTGAAACTGCGGCCGGCGGAAACAGAATTCGAACGCGGCATACGGCGATTCGGCTATTTCCTCATGCAAGTGACGCTGGTGCTGGTGATGGCCATCTTCGCCATCAACCTCTATCTGGAGCGTCCGGTCCTGGACTCCCTCCTATTTTCATTGGCACTCGCCGTGGGGCTCACGCCGCAATTGCTGCCGGCGATCATCAGCATCAACCTCGCCCGCGGCGCCAAACGAATGGCGCAGGCAAAGGTGATCGTCAAGCGGCTCGCTTCTATCGAAAACTTCGGCAGCATGAACGTGATCTGCTCCGACAAGACTGGCACGTTGACCGAAGGGATCGTGCGCCTGCAATCCGCCCTCGATGTTGCAGGCGCTGCCAGCGACAAGGTGCTCCTGCATGCTTATCTCAACGCGTTTTACGAGACTGGCTTCACCAACCCCATCGATGAAGCGATTCGTGCCCATCGGCAGTTCGACCTCTCAAGCTACGCGAAGGCCGACGAGATCCCCTATGATTTTCTGCGCAAGCGATTGAGCATTCTGGTTGCCCACGACGACACCCATCTAATGGTGACCAAGGGGGCGCTGCAAGACGTGCTCGCCATCTGTACTGCGGCGGAAACCGGAACAGGAACCGTCGTCGATATCGCCATGGCGCGGGACCGGATCGAGCAGCAGTTCGGGGAGTTTTGCGGTAGGGGCCTGCGCACCCTCGGCGTAGCATACAAGAATACGGGATCCGCAGCGCTGATCGGCAAAGCCGACGAGGCCGGGATGACGTTTCTGGGATTCGTCGTCCTGTTCGACCCGCCCAAGCCCGATATCGTCGAGACCATTGCCAGCCTGAAGGGCTTGGGCGTTTCGCTGAAGATCATCACCGGGGACAATCGCCTGGTCGCGGCCAGTGTCAGCCAGCAGATGGGCTTGTCGGGTACGAAGATCCTCGCCGGGCCGGACTTGCATGTGCTGAGCGACGGCGCCTTGCTAAATCGGGTGGTCGACGTGGATGTCTTCGCCGAAATCGAGCCCAACCAGAAAGAGCGCATCATCCTCGCGCTCAAAAAAGCCGGTAACGTCGTGGGCTATATGGGGGACGGCATTAATGATGCCTCCGCGCTCCACGCCGCGGATGTTGGTATTTCCGTCGAGAGTGCCGTCGATGTTGCCAAAGAGGCGGCAGATATCGTTCTGCTCGAAAAGGATCTGGGTGTTCTCGTGCAAGGCGTACGCGAGGGGCGGACGACGTTCGCGAATACGCTGAAGTATGTCTTCATGGCCACCAGCGCTAATTTCGGCAACATGTTCAGCATGGCCGGCGTATCGCTCTTCCTGACGTTTCTCCCTTTGTTGCCCGCGCAGATTCTGCTCACCAACCTGATGACTGACTTCCCCGAAATGACCATCGCCACCGACCGGGTGGACAGCGAAATGATCGACCATCCGCGGCGCTGGGACATTGCAGCCATTCGCAAGTTCATGCTCACCTTCGGCCTGGTGAGTTCGGTGTTTGACTACGTCACCTTCGGTGTACTTCTATTCATCCTGCATGCGACCCAGGATCAGTTCAGAACCGGATGGTTTCTGGAGTCCGTTGTTTCAGCGTCACTGATTGTGTTGGTCATTCGAAGTCGGAAGCCTTTTTTCAAAAGCAGGCCGGCAAAGTATCTCTTGATGGCGACGCTATTGACGGTTGTCGTCGCGGTGGCGTTACCTTTCACGCCGCTTGGCGGGATTGTTGGATTCAGCCGGGTGCCGCTTTCGTTCCTTCTGCTCATAGCGATGATTGTCGCGGTTTACATCATCTCGGCCGAGGCGGTGAAGGCGGTTTTTTACAAACGAGTGAAATTGTGACTTTTGAGGTGAGGTCGTTCGGTGTTTTTCATCATATGGCTGCGTTTGTTAATGATGAGATCATCGGTTTCGTGGAAGCCTGACTATTCATGCGAGCGGATTCCCTTGGAAATGGGCAAGCCAGGTCATGATGGGCACTCAACGGTTCTCACAGTGGGATCGGTGCGCGATCAAGGCGTGCTGTACGACCTGGCGATGAGATGTCCACCGCAAAGAACACGAAAACAATTGGGCAGCAACCCGATCCCGGCGAAGCTATTAGTGGGTCCCATGTGGTTGACAGGTGGAAGCGCGGCGCGTAGTGTCAGCTCGCTGTCTGCAACAAGAATCGCAATAAAAGACTGTCCACTGCTCTGGAGGGGGAGGGATATCATGAGGAACAAATCGCTTGCCACCTTGGCGACAATCGCGTTCGCACTGGAAGCGACCGGGGTGGCGGCTACGAGTGGCACGCTGCTCCCTCAGCCGCCCCGTTAGTGCGGGGCAACACTGCACTTGATCTCGACCGGCACGGGAAGATCACGCGGTTGACGACGATCTACGACTCCTTCCAGCTCGTAGACTCGAAGTATCAGTTGCTCGTGTTCACAGGGCTCTTTTACCGCTTCACCGATGCAGTGACAGTCGAACAATGAACGGAGGAACGTGAAATGACGACCGACAACAGGAAAAATCGCAGAATCTCCCGGCGCAAGTTCATGAAGACCGCGGCGGCCGTGGCTGCCGCCAGCAGCACGCTGCTCTCGGTTTCCGCGCAGGGGACGCAGAAGCCTGAGTCGAAAAGGCGCCACAAGCAGCCGTCGCACCCGGATCCCGATCTGATGCTCGTCAACGGCCGGATCCACACGATGGACGCCGGGAACCGGATCGTGTCGTCGGTCGCCATCAAGGACGGCCGCTTCATTGACGTCGACACCTCCCAGCGGTATTACCAGGGACGCGAGACCCGCCTCATCGATCTGAGAGGCCACACCGTGGTGCCGGGCATCATCGACAACCACAACCACTTCGTGCTGATGGGCAACCGGCCCGGCTACCACACGCCGCTTGAGAACGCCTATTCCATTCCGGACGTGCAGGCGTTTTACGCGGCGCGTGCCGCCCGCATCCCGCGTGGTGCGTGGATCACCACCATCGGCGGCTTCCACCCGAACCATATCTACGCCAATCCCACCGATCCGCTGAGCGGCCGCCTGCCGACGCTCAGTGAACTCGACGCCGCGGTGCCGAACAACCCGGTGTTCATCGAGGTCGGCTTCACCGGGCCCGGGGCCACTAACAGCGCCGGCAAGGTGCTCTTCGAGTCCCAGGGCATCACGGTGGCGGCAGACGGCGCGATGACCGGCAACAACCCGTCGCGCGCGCTGCTCTACCTGCGCCAGACGCTGCTCAATCCGGCCGAGCGCAGGCGCAGCGTCCTCGACGCGATGGACTACGCCGCCAGCGTCGGGGTGACCACGCACCTCGACCAGGGCGCTTTCCAGGCGACCAACACCGTGGCCGACGGCGCGGCGCACGAAGACAACTACACGATGCACATCCCATTCCTGGAGGTGTACGGGCAGGGCAAGGGCATCGTGCGGCTGCGCATCAACTTCCTGCACATGGAGTCCGATCCGAACACCCCCGAGCTGGTGCAGCGGCTGAAGAACGCTTTCCCGTTCTTCGGCGACGACATGGTGAGGACCGGAGGCATCGGCGAGTTCATCGCTCAGGGAACGAGTGTCACCAGCCCGTTCGCCGCCGCGGCGCAGAAGGTGGCCCAGGCCGGCTGGCGCGCCGAGGTCCATTCGCTGGGACGCCGCCAGACGCCCAGCAGCAACCCCGCCGACTTCGAGCTGGAGATCATGGGCTTCGAGGCGGCGAACGCGTCATTCCCCGGCATCGTGCGCGAGACACGCTGGGTGGTCGCCCACGTGCCCGGCATCACGCAGGAGTGGATCGACCGGCTGCAGGCGATCGGCGGCAACCTTTCTCTCACCGGGTGGCAGTACCTTGCCGGCAACCTGCCGACCAGCACGGTCGCACCGTACGCGGGGCCGCCGTTCCGCATGATCGTCGACAGCGGCGATCGCTCCGGCGGCATCCATTCGGGGATGAGCTCCGATGGCATGCAGATCGCGCCAATGAACCCATGGCTTCACATGTACTACGCCACTACCGGACTCAACGCGCGCAAAGTGCTCATCAATCCGGGCCAGCAGATCACCCGACAGGAAGTGCTCAGCCTCTACACGAGCCGCAATGGCTGGTTCCTGCAGGAGGAAGACCAGCTTGGCACCATCGAGGAAGGCAAGCTCGCGGACTTGGTGGTGCTCAACCAGGATTACTTCACCGTGTCGAACGAGGACCTGAAGAAGATCCGCTCGGTGTTGACGGTTGTCGACGGTGAGGTGGTCTACAACGCCGGCGTGCTGCGTTCGAACGGCGACGATCACGACAGAGACCGGGATCGACGCTGAGATAGGGACTGAGCTTTGGGATCGGCGAGCAGCGGCTCGCTGTGCGCGGGCGGGGCGGCGGGCATCCAGCCGCTCCTGAGCGCCGGAGCGCGCGTAGTCGTAGACGGGCATGCGATCTGCGCCGTCTGCGGCGGCGCCGTCCAGCCGACTGGGCCGGATGAATGGCGCCACGCGCCGCGCGGTCGCTCGACGCGGCTGCGCATCACGTTGGCCGAGTTCGGGAATCTGCTGACCTACGAGGCTTTCAAGGCCCGGTTTCCGTGGGCTGCGGCCTCGGAGAGCGAGTGGCAGGAAGGCATGCGCCGTCTCGGCCGGTTTCGAGCACGCTTCGCCGCTTCGGGCCGGCGGCGCAGGCTGCGCGCGGGAGAGAATCCCTATCTCGAGTTGGTGAACGTTCTTGCGGCGGGCCATCCGTGGCGACTGTCGCCGGGGCTGGCCCAAGTGCTCGACCTGAGCGAGCGGCGCCGCGAGCTCGCGTCAATGTTTTCCTGGGCGATTCCGACCGAGCAGGCCCTCGCGATCCTCGCGAAGCATGCTCCTCTCGTCGAGTGCGGCGCCGGCATGGGGTATTGGACAGCGTTGCTGCTGACGCGCGGGGTCGATGCAGTCGCCTATGACCTGCTTCCGCCTGGTAGCGGGACGCAAAATGAGTATCACAGGCGGGGCCGCCGCTCGTGGATCGAGGTGGGGCGTGCTTCCGCGGCCGCAGCGGCGCGCCGGCATCGGGATCGCACGCTCGTTCTGTGCTGGCCGCCGTACGACGATGATGCGGCGAGCTACGCGGTACTGCGCGCATACCGGGGCGAGATCGCGATCTACATCGGTGAGCACGACGACGGCGCCACCGGCTCGGTCCGCTTCCACCGCGAATTGCGCCTGAACTGGACGCTGATCGACGAGGTCGATCTCCCCCACTGGCCGAGTCTCCGGGACCGCCTGATGGTCTACCGGCGCAATCCGCGGCGGCTGCCGCATCGCGAGCGCGACCGGTGCTTCGAATGCCGCCGCTTCATCCCCACCGGCGCCATCGGACGCTGCGACGCCTGCTTCGAACGCCGCCCTCCGGCGCTCGCGCTACGCGTTGGCAGGCATCGCGTGGAGTACCCGCGGGAGGTCGTCGACGCTATGCCGGCTGCGTTGCGAAAGGCGTTTGAAGCGAGCCCGGCCCGGATCCGGTGACGCGGGTCTTGCTCTTTTCTGTAACGTGACCTCCACAATGCGGTCACACGGCCTCTCTGCCGCGGCCGTCTAATAACTCAACCGAAGTGTAAGGTAATCTAATAGATATGGGTCCGGTACAGAAGTATGGGTCCGGTACCGCCAGTGCTGTCACTGCATCTGAACAAGATTCATGGCTGATGTTCATCGTTCACGAATCGATCCTTGCAGCCTGAACACTGTCGGCCTGAGAACGAGGAGTCAACCACAAAAAGCGGGCCATTTTGTGAGCATAAGCGTGGGTAGAAACTTTCCCACGAGTGCCCACCATGACCCGGCTTGCCCACTTGCACGGGCCGTCCTCCGCATTGTCGGGCAAGTTCAGCTCCAAACCTCGCGGTACGTTCGACGGACCTCTCATGAGAGGTGGGTTGCACCCAGCCTTCACATCAGCACGCCTTGACCGCTGCGCCGAAGATCGTCCGACTCCGAAGACCCAGGCACCTTGCAGAATTCATGTTTCTCATCGCGATTGGCGCCATCCCAACTTAGGACCTGGCGATCGGGCACCTCCCACCGCAAAGAACACGAAGACAATTGGGCAGCAACCCGATCCCGGCGAAGCTATTGGTGGTCCCATGTGGTTGACAGGTGGAAGCTCGGCGCGTAGCGTCAGCTCGCTCTGCAACAAGAACAAGATAGAGCAGCGATTACTTTACCCGCTTAGCCTCTGCGGCGGCAATTGCCTGTGGCAACGCGGTGTAGTATCCCGAGAACCCCAAGAATCCGTAGACGGAGGGAAAGCAGCCATGTATCGCGCCACCAAGGACATCAAGCTTCCGACCACCATCACCGGCTCGCTGCCGCGCCCGAGCTGGTACACCGAGAACCTGGGCGCGCAATCCTTTCTCGACGCGATGGTGAGTTCGACCTTTCGCGAGCAATACGTCGACGCGGTCTCGGTCTATCTGCGCGAGCAGGAGGCTGTCGGTCTCGACATCGTCACCGACGGGGATGCTCATTTCGACCAGGATGTCGGCGGCCAGAGCTGGACTGCCTATCCGACGCGCCACATGGCGGGGTTCGAACGCGGCAACCCGCGCCCGACGCCAGCCGGTAAGGGCGGCCTCTGGTTTCCGCCGGGCCACATCCTGCACGACTATCTGGAAGCGCGCGTCATGGCGAACATCGTCGGGCCGATCGGCCGCGGCGACCTGCAATACACGCCGATGTGGAAGGCCGCCCAGCGACTGACGAAGAAGCCGGTCAAGGTCGGCACCATCGGACCCGAGCTCGTGGCGTTCGCGGTCGCCGACCGCCACTACAAGAACATCAAGGACCGCATTTATGCCATCAGCGATGCCCTGAACGAGGAATTGCACGAGCTCGCCGACGCGGGCTGCGAGGTGATCCAGTTCGAAGAGCCGCAGATCCATCTGCTCGCCGTGCGCAACATCGTCGACGCGGTGATCAACCCCCAGTTCAGCGTCGAGGTGTTCAATCGTACGGTGAAAGGCCTGCGCGCGAAGACCGAGGTATGGTGCCACAGCTGCTGGGGCAATCCCTCGCAGCAGCGCATGTTCGCGGCCGTGCAGAGCTACAAGCCGGCACTCGAGCTGTTCAACAAGGTCGATGCCGACGTCATCACTTTCGAATCGTGCAGCGCCGGTGGGATGGATCTCGAGGCCTTCGGCAAGATCATCGCCGACAAGAAGATCGCCATCGGCGTCATCGATCACCACACGCTCCAAGTTGAGCGGCCGGACGAGATCGCCGACCACATTCGCCGGGCGCTCAAGCACATTCCGGCCGAGCGCCTGGTAATCAGCTCGGACTGCGGCATGGGCCGCGAAGGCATGAGCCGGCGCCACGCTTTCTACAAGATGGCGGCGTTGGTGCAGGGGACGAACATCGTGCGGCGCGAGCTTGGGCTGCCGGAAGCGGAGTGCCTGGCCGCCGACGAACGCTATTCGCTGGTGGTGCCGCCCAAGCAGTAGAGCGGCGCAAGTCTGCGTGTTCTGGGCGACCTGCCGCGTCATCGTCGCGATGCACGGATAATCGATATTCGGGAGTGAAGACATGATCAACGCGGGCATCGTCGGACTCGGTTGGTGGGGCAAGACGCTGGTGGAATCGGTCGAGGGGAGCGATGCTATCCGCTTCGTCGGCGGTGCGACGCGAACGGTTTCCCCAGAGATCAAGGCATTCGCCGACGCGCACAAGCTGCGGCTTGCCGAGAGCTTCGAGGCGCTGGTGGCCGATCCGAAAATCGAGGCCGTCGTGCTCGCCACCCCGCATTCCCTGCACGCGCAACAAGTGATCGCGGCGGCCGGCAAAGGCAAGCACGTGTTCTGCGAAAAACCGTTCACCCTCACCAGGAAAGACGCGGAGTCGGCGGTCGCCGCGGTGCGCAAGGCCGGCGTCACGCTCGGGCTTGGCTACAATCGCCGCTTCCACCCGGAAATGGGGAAACTGCGCGAACGTATCCGCTCGGGCGGTCTCGGCTCCATCATGCACGTCGAGGCGACTATGACGTTTCCGAATGCCCTGCTTCTAAAGCCCACACAGTGGCGCGCGCACAGGAGCGAAACCCCTTGCGGCGGCCTCACGCCGATGGGCGTCCACGCCGTCGACGGCATGATCGATCTGTGCGGTGCGATCGACCGCGTGTTTTGCCAGAGCTTTCGCCGCGCCGTGGAGATCGACGCCGACGACACCACCTCCATCCTGTTCCGCATGAAGGACGGGATGTCGGGCTATCTCGGCACCATGACGGCGACCGGGCCCGGGTTCAGCTTCCAGGTGTTCGGCTCCAAAGGCTGGGTGCGGCTCGAAGGCATGACCCACGTCGCCGGCGCCTCGTCCGAAGAGCGGCGCATGCGTCTGTTCGGCGCCTGCAAGTTTCAGCCGGCCAAGGGCGAAGCCGAAGTCTGGCAGGCGGCCCGAGAGGACGTCGGCCGCGCCTCGCTCGAGGCGTTCGCCCGGGCTGCCGAAGGCGGCCCTGCCTATCTCATCCCGGTGGAGCAGATGATCCACGGCGCCGCGGTCACCGAAGCGATCGTGCGCTCCGCCTCTACCGGAAGAGTCGAAAACGTCGTCTGAGATAACCGGTTCTCAGGAGTACTCGAACCAGGAAGCGAAAAAATGGAGCTCGGCAACGGCCTCGGTCATCTGACCTATTCGACGCTCGTCCATCCCGGCGACACCTGGGAGGAAATGTGGACGAGCCTCGTTACCTACGTTCCCAAGGTCAAGGCGCGCGTCGCGCCTCGCGTGCCATTCGGCGTGTCCCTGCGGCTGTCGGCAAGATCGGCGGAAACCCTCGTCAACAACCGCGCCGAACGCGACAAGCTCAAGAAGTTCCTCGCCGACAACGACATGTATCTCTATACGGTAAACGCTTTCCCGTACGGGCCGTTCAAGAACCAGGTCGTCAAGGAGCAGGTCTACGAGCCGGACTGGCGCTCCGAGGAGCGTGCGCGCTACACCAGCAACGTCGCTGACGTGCTCGCCGATGTAGTACCCGAGTGGGTTTCACCGTCGATCCAGAGCGCGCCGCTCGGTTTCAAGCCGCGCGTGACCGGCGCCGAAGTGATTGCGAGCTACACCGAGCATGTGCTGCGCGTGGCCGCCCACCTGATTGCGCTCGCGTCGCGGACCGGACGCACGGTGACGCTCGCACTCGAGCCGGAGCCTTATTGTTTTCTCGAGACCACCGACGAGACGGTTGCCTATTTTACGAACCACCTTTATTCGGGAGCCGCCGCGATGAGGCTCGCGAAGCTCGCCGGCATTCCGATCTCGGAAGCGCACGTCGCACTGCGCCGGCATGTCGGCGTGGTCTTCGATATCTGCCATCAGGCGGTCGTATACGAGAACATCGGCGAGTCGCTGCAAAAGCTCGTCGATGCGGGGATTCCGATCTTCAAGCTGCAGGAAGCGGCGGCGATGAGAGTTCCGGAGGTCACGCAGAAGATCGTCGATACCCTCGCGCGCTACGCGAAGACGATCTACCTCACACAGACGGTGGAAAAGAAGGACGGCAAGCTCACGCGCTTCCTCAATCTGGAGGACGCCTTCAAGGCCTGGGAAACGAACCCCGGTCCGCGCGAATGGCGCACCCACTTCCACGTTCCGGTCTTCCTCGACAATCTGGGAGAGCTGGGCACGACGCGTTTTGCGATCGAGGAGGCGCTCAAGTTTCACAAGGCGAACCCGGTCTCGCGCCAACTCGAGATCGAGACCTATACCTGGGACGTGCTGCCGGAACATCTGAAGACCGGCGACATCGTCGACTACGTCACGCGCGAGCTCGAATGGGTTCGCGGCCAACTCGCTTCATGAAGGAAGAACCATGAAGGTCGGATTCATCGGCACGGGCCGGATGGGCCGGGCAATGGCTCGCCGTCTCATCGATGCGAGCCACGATCTCGCCGTTTTCAATCGCACTCCCGACAAGACCAAGGAACTGGTCGACGCCGGCGCAAAGGCGTTGGCCTCGCTCGCGCAGGCGGCGCGTTACGGCGAGGCCGTATTCACCATGCTCGCCGACGACGCAGCGCTCGATGACGTGGCCGGCCAGGAGGACGGATTGCTGGAATCGCTGCCGGCGGGCGGCATCCATATCTGCTCCGGAACGCACGGCATCGGGGTCATTCGCAAGCTCAAGGCGGCGCATGCCGCACGCGGTCAGGTCCTCCTCGCCGCGCCCATGCTCGGCCGGCCAGAGATGGTGGCATCCGGTCAGGCCGGCATGGTGATCGCGGGCCCGGCGGAGGCTCTCTCGCGTTGCGCGCCTTTGTTCGCGGCGATCGGCCGGCGCAGTTTCGAAGCGGGCACCAATCCCGAAGCCGCGACCGCGATCAAGGTCGCCAACAATTTCGTGCTCGGTTGCGCCATCGAGGCGATGGGAGAGGGATTTTCCTTGGTCCGGAAGTACGGCGTCCTCCCGCAGATCTTCCAGGATGTCATGACCGACGGGCTGTTTGCATCGCCCGCATACAAGATTTACGGCAAGATCATCGTGGACGGGAGTTACGATCAAGTCGGCCAGATGGCCGTGCTGGGCCTGAAGGACGCCAATCTGGCGCTCGCCGCGGGCGAGGCGGTCGGCGTGCCGCTTCCGAGCGGCAATGTTTGGCGCGACCGCCTGGTCGGCGCCGTCGCCCACGGCGACGGCGGCAGGGATTGGGCGGTGATGGCGCTCGAGCAGGCGCGTGCGAGTGGACTGGCCTGAACGCCGTGTGGGAGCCGGCGCACGGTATTGTCAAGTTAAGGTCCGGGTGATTTACTGGGTAGATGAACCCGTCGACCCTGCTTACCATCGCCACCGTTTCCCCTCCGAGATCATCGTCCAGTGTCCGGCGTTAAGTTGACAATACCGACCCGATGCGCCTGCCGGATCGCATCTGGCGGGAAATTCCACAACCCATTTCAAGCTGAGGAGGAAATATGAAGCTGCCAAAGTGTTTCATCGTTGCTGCAGGCGGTCTGGCCCTGACGCTTGGGCTGGCTCTGCAGCCGTCTGCCGCCGCCCCGTCGGGCCCGCCCATCCGGATCGGCAGCACGCTTGCGCTGACCGGCCCGCTTTCGGGCACCGCGATCATCCACAAGCTC
>JBGPTG010000034.1:0-16108 GCA_041490545.1 Gammaproteobacteria bacterium | reverse complement strand
GATCGATGTTTTCAGTTTATTCATGGTGATCTCCTCCTGGTTGGTCTTGCCTGTCAGCGCGCATGGTACATGGCCGGGCGCAACCTCGCCTGACGGCTCAAGACGAGTTCGCCTTACGGCTCAGACGAGCGAAAACTTGAGCGTGCCGAGCTTCTCGATGGTCGTCGTCAGCACGTCGCCCGCCTTGAGCCACACCTGCTTCTCCTTCGGATAGCCGGCGATCACGCCCTCAGGGGTGCCGGTGTAGATCACGTCACCCGGCACGAGCGTCATCAGCGTCGAAGCGTAGCTGATGATGGTCGCGCAGTTGTGCACCATGTCGGCGGTGTTGGAGGACTGGCGCACCTCGCCGTTGACCGTGCCTTCGATCTTCAGGCTGTTCGGGTCCGGGATCTGGTCGGCAGTGACCAGGTACGGTCCGAGCAGGCCGAAACCGTCGCAGGTCTTGCCGATCATCCATTGGGTGGAGCGCGACTGCAGGTCGCGCGCCGTGAAGTCGTGCCCGACGCAGTAGCCGAACACATAGGACAGCGCCTCGGCCGGGCTGACGTTCTTCGCCTTCCTGCCCATGACGATGACCAGCTCGGATTCGTAGTCGAAGCGCTCCGCCGGCACCGCCGACACGCGCACCGTGCCGCGATGCCCGTTCAGGGAATTGTTGTACTTGTTGAAGAACACCGGCTGCTTCGGCGGCTCGTTGCCCATTTCGCGCGCGTGCTTGCCGTAGTTGATGCCCACGCACAGGATCTTCTCGGGATTGGCGACGCAAGGACCGAACTCGATGCGGTCTTCATCGAAGAACAGCCCCTTCATCCTGCGCGCGAGCGCGACTTTCACGACCTCGGTCAGGCCGCGGTTGCCGCGCCGGATCAGATCCTCGATTCTGGTCGGCGCCGGGCTGCGGAAGAACTTCGCCGCGCTGGTCACGTCGAGAATCCCCATCTCGGTCTTCACGCCCAGACCGAAGTCGTCGCCGCTGCGCATGGTGACGAAAGTCATCCCGCGCGGCGCGGCGGGCGAATCGGGCTTCGCGCCGGCCCCCGCCCCCTGGGCACGAGCGTCCGGCACCGCGAGTCCGGCCAGCGCCACCGCGCCAGCCGCTCCGGTCTGCTTCAGAAACATCCTGCGGTTTTCGTTCACTCTGACTTTCTCCTGGAAAGATGCAATTGGCTTCGACCGCCGCTTCGGTCAGGCGTTCGGGGGAGCGGCTTCGCCGGGCGCGAAGTCGAGCTCGACTTTCGCGCCGCAGGGATCGTGGCAGAAGATCTGCCAGGTCCCGGAACCCATCTGCCGCCGCAGCACGTAGCGGATTCCGTGCGTTTCGAGCTTCGCCGCCGTGCCCTTCAGGTCGGTCGCGCTGAACGCAAGATGGTCGATCGCGCCGGCCGGGTCGGCCGGCAGCGGACCCTCGGTGATGTGCAGAACCGGGTGGCCGCCTGCGTACAGCCAGGCACCGCCGAAATCGAACGGCGGACGCGGCCCTTCGGTGAGCCCGAGGATGCCGATGTAGAAAGCCCGCGTCGCCGCGAGCTTGTCGGTGAGAACGTTGAAGTGATTCATGCCCTGGATTGCCATGGGTCGTCCCTCAAACGATGTCCGCGGAGCCGATGCGCCGCACGCCGGCCTCGTCCAGCCTGGCGAGCGCCGGGGCAAGCGAGCCCTGCATGTCGATGGCGCGGCAGGCGTCCTCGACGACCACCGCGCGGAAACGCAGTTTGCGCGCGTCCAGTGCCGTCCACGCGACGCAGAAATCGGTGGCGAGCCCGCACACGAAAACGCGCCTGATACCAAGCGCGCGCAGCCACGCGTCGAGCCCCGTGCGCGTCTCGCGGTCGGCTTCGAGGAAGGCCGAGTAGCTGTCGATGTCCTTGTGCCAGCCCTTGCGGATCACCAGCTGCGCCTGCGGCACCGACAGGTCCTTGTGCAGCGCCGCGCCGTCGCTGCCCTGGATGCAGTGGTCGGGCCAGAGAACCTGCTCGCCGTAGGCGAGACTTACCGAATCGAAGGGCTTTCTCCCTGGATGCGAAGTTGCGAACGAATGGTGCCCCGCCGGGTGCCAGTCCTGAGTCAGCACGACTTTCTCGAAGCGCTGGGCGAGTGCGTTGACGATAGTCACTACTTCGTCGCCTTTTTGCACCGCGAGCCGGCCGCCCGGGCAGAAGTCGTTCTGCACGTCGACGACGATCAGGGCATCCCTGCCGTCGGGTTGGATCTTCTTGCGGGCCACCATGCGCTCCCCCTCTGAAGCCTCGCGCCAGCGCTACGGCTGAACGTCGACCAGGCAATCGTAGAACGTCGCGCCGGCGCCGATGTCGGTGAGCGCCTGCGAAGTCACCTCGTTGGCGTTGCGCCCGTCGGCGGTGAGCTTTCTCCACCATACCGAGAGCGCCACCACCACGCCTTCGCGAACCTTGTCGCTGACCCGCGCCTTTGCCGTGAACGAGCCGCGGTCGTTGAAGATCCGCACCGTCTCGCCGTCCCCGAGGCCGCGCGCCGCGGCATCGGCCGGGTGAATGTCCAGTCCCGGCTCCCCGGCCTCGGCGATCGCGAACGGCATGTTGGCGAAAGACGAATTGAGGAAATGGCGGTTGGGCGGAGAGATGAGCGCGAGCGGATAGGCCTTGGCGAGCCCCGGGTTCGACTGCGCCGACTCGCGCGGCGGGACGTAGGCCGGCAGCGGATCCATGCCCATGGCCTTCGCCTTCTCGCTGGTGAACTCGCACTTGCCGGAGGGCGTGGGGAAACCGCCTTCGGCGAACGGCGCGTAACGCTCGGGAACATCCAGGCGCTGCCAGCCCTTCGCCTTCAACGATTCCCACCCGATCGAGCGGGCGTGCGGCCCCGCGAGCGCAAGCGTCTGGCGGCACAGGTCCTCGTCGCTGTCGCTCAGGCACTCGTCGTCGAATCCCATCTTCGCGGCGAGTCGCCGGAACACTTCGCTGTTCGGCAGCGCCTCGCCGAGCGGCGCGATGGCCGCGTTGTTCGCCATGAAATAGAGATGCCCGTACGCGGTGTGGATGTCGGTCTGCTCGAGCTGCGTCGTCGCCGGCAGCACGACGTCGGCGTAGTCGCAGGTGTCGGTGAGGAAAATGTCGTGCACGACGGTAAAAAGATCCTCGCGCGCAAAACCCCTGACCACCTTGCCCGAATCGGGCGCGACCGCCACCGGGTTGGAGTTGTACACGTAGAGAGCGCGAACCGGCGGCTTCGCTTCGAGCAGCGCGTCGCCTATCGCCGACATGTTGATGGTGCGCGGCTTCGGGTTTTTCGATTTCTGCAGCAGGTCCGGGCGGCCGAGCTTCACGGTATCCACGCCGAAAAATCCCGCGGTGGTGAGCACCACGCCGCCCGCCGCGTCGCGCCAGGCGCCGGTAAGCGCCGGCAGGCAGGCGATGGCGCGCGCCGCCATGCCGCCGCCCGCGCAGCGCTGCATGCCGTAGTTGAGACGGATCGCCGCGGGTCGCGTGCCCGCATACTCGCGGGCGAGCGCCACGATTTTTTCCGCGGGCAGGCCGGTGATTTTCGCGACCTTCTCCGGCGGATAGTCCTTGACGCGCACGGCGAGTTCCTCGAAGCCGAGCGTGTATTTCGCGACGTAGTCGCGGTCGCAGCGATCCTCGCCGAGGATGACGTGCATCATGCCGAGCGCAAGCGCGCCGTCGGTGCCCGGTAGAAGCGCGAGGTGCTCGTGACATTTTTCCGCGGTGAGGCTGCGATAGGGATCTATCGCGACGAGCTTCGCGCCGCGGCGCTTCGCCTCCTGCGCGCGCGACCACATGTGCAGGTTCGAGACGATCGGGTTCGAGCCCCAGATGAGAATGAGCTTCGCCTCGTCGAAGCGCTCGGGGTCCATGCCGAAGGAGCCGCCGAGCGTGATCTGCAGGCCCGCCTTGCCCGCGGAGGAACAGATGGTGCGGTCGAGCAACGACGCGCCGAGACGATGGAAAAAACGTTTTCCCATCGAGTGCCAGGCCACGTAGCCCATGTTGCCGGCGTAGTCGTAGGGAAGGATGCCCTGCGGGTCCTCGCCGGCGATCGCATGGAACTTTTCGGCTATGGTGGAAAGCGCCTCGTCCCAGGTAATCCGCTCGAACTCGCCCTTGCCTTTGGGCCCGACGCGCTTCAGCGGGAACAGCACGCGGTCCTTGCTGTAGGTGCGCTCGAGGTACTTCGCCACCTTGGTGCACAGCGTGCCGGCGGTAAACGGATGGTCTTTCGCGCCCTCGACTTTCACGGCGACGCCGTTCTCCACCGTCACTTGCAGCGCGCAGGTATCCGGGCAGTCGTGCGGGCAGGCGGCGCGCACGATCTTGAGTTCGGGAGAGAGTCTGGCGGGAGCCTGCATGCGCCGAGGCGCTCGAGCGGAAGAAGTCCGGCAATTCTACTACGCAGCTGTGCCGTCAGGGCCGCACGCGCGGAAAACTGCCGAAGCGCATGCGCAGCATCTGGCCGATGCGCTGCATCGCGTGGCCGGAGGCCGCCATCGCGCCGCCCATCACCAGGAAACCGTGGATCTGGCCCTCGAAGCATTCGGTGGTCACCGGCACCCCCGCCTGCGCCAGCCGTGCGGCATACGCCTCGCCCTCGTCGCGCAGCGGATCGAACCCCGCGGTGATGACGTAGGCGGGCGGCAGCCGCGATACGTCGGCGGCGCGCAAGGGGGAAGCGCGCCAGTCGGCGGCGTCGCGCTCGTCGCGCAGGTAGGTGCGCTTCACCCAGCGCATGCTCTCGCGCGTGAGGAGAAAGCCTTCTGCGAACTTCGCCACCGACTCGCTCTCGCCGAGGAGATCCGTGGTCGGATAGACGAGCACCTGCATGGCGATGCGCGGCGCTTCGCGTTCGCGCGCGGCGAGCGCGACCACCGCGGCGAGATTGCCGCCGGCGCTGTCGCCCGCGACGACGAGCTGCTGCGGGTCGATGCCGAGCGTCGCGCAGTTTGCGGCGACCCAGGCGACCGCTGCGATGCTGTCCTCCACCGCCGCCGGGAACTTGTGCTCGGGAGCGAGGCGGTAATCGATCGACACCACCGCGCAGGCGCCGTGCACGGCGATGCCGCGGCACACCGGGTCGTGGGTGTCGATGTCCCCGTAGATGAATCCGCCGCCGTGGAAATACACCACGCCCGGAAGCGGCCCGGGTGTCGCGCCGGAACGGTAGAGCCGCGCGCGCAACGCGCCCGCGGGCCCGGGCACCGAGAGCTCGCGAACCTCTTCGACGGCAAGCGGGGGCGGCGCGACCGCGGCACGGGATTCGCGATAGGCGCGGCGGGCGTCCGCGGCGGAAAGCGAATGCAGGGGCGGCGCCTTGGCCGCTGCGACGCGCTCGAGCAGGTCGCGCGCCTGCGGATCGAGTTTCGGCGCGCCGGTCACTGGGGGTGACCGAGTGACTAGGGCGCCACGGCGGCAGCGCGCCGCCTGGCGAGCAGCCAGACAATGGCGATGACCGCCGCGGTGACAAACGGCAGCGCCAGGGTGTTGAGCACCTGCCAGCCGTTCGTCTCGATCAGCACGCCCGAGCTGAACGAAGTGCTCGCCATCACGATGAAGATGATCGAATCGTTCGCGCCCTGGGTCTTGGCGCGCTCGGAGGGTTTGCACGATCCGGCGATGAGCGTGGTGCCGCCGATGTAGAGAAAATTCCAGCCGATGCCCAGGAGCACCAGCGCGAACCAGAAGTGCGGGATGCTGATGCCGGAGAGCGCGATGCCGATGCAGGCGTAGAGGATGGCCGCGCCGGCGAGCATGACTTGCAGCACACCGAAGCGCGCGATCAGCGAACCGGTGAAGAACGACGGCCCGAACATGCCGATCACGTGCCAGCCGATCACCGTCGCCGCCGCCGCATACGGATGGCCGCACAAGCCCATGGCCAGAGGGGTGGCGGTCATGAGCAGGTTCATCACGCCGTAGCCGACCGCGGCACCGGTCACGGCGACGATGAAGGTGGGCTGCGCCATGATTCTGCGCAGCGGCCGGGCCGGCTCCCGGTTCTGCGCCGCCGTCGGAACCGGGATATCGAGCAGCTGCACCACCAGAACGACCAGCACCAGAAAACCGAGCAGAGACAGATACGCGCCCAGGTAGCGCGGGGCGAGCAGCTCGATGGTGTATTTGCTCAGTTCCGGGCCGACGATGCCGCCCACCAGCCCGCCCGCCATGACCAGCGAAATCGCTTTCGCCTTGAAATCGGCGCTCACTGCGTCCGCGGCCGCGAAGCGGTAGTACTGCGCCACGGCGTTGTAGACGCCGAATACCATGGTGCCGAAGCACAAAAGCCAGAAATTTCCGACGTAAAGGGCAACCGAGCAGATCGCGGCGCCGACCATCCCGACCAGCGCTCCCACGGTGAACCCGGCGCGGCGGCCGATGCGCTTCATGAGCAGCGAGGCCGGAAAAGTCGTCAGCGCCGCCCCGATCACCCAGGCCGTCACCGGCAGCGTCGCCAGGGCCTTGTTGGAGGCGAGCGCATAACCGGCGAGCCCGTTGAGCGCGATGGCAGTCGCGTTGTTCGTGAACAGCAGCGCCTGGCAGGTGGCGAGGACGGCGACGTTTTTCTTGGCGGGATCCATGGGTGGTGTCGATTCGACAGCCCGTCGTCAGGGAAGGTCGAACAGGCGCATCGAAATCCGGGATGCTGGGCGCCGATTATAGCGAACCCCGAGCGCGGCGCCGCCTCGCTCCATAGGGGAAAAGCCCTCGAAGGAGGTTGACATTTCTCTTTTATTGACGCACTCTCGCGTTGCCCGTACCGTTACCGTTAGTGCGGCGTCACCCAACCCAGCTCGTAATTTGAGGAGAGATATACGATGGCCAAGAAGAGAAAACCCAATGCGGCATTCATGAAACCCATGAACCCCAGCGCCGCACTCGCCGAAGTGGTGGGCTCCAAGGCGATACCGCGCACCGAAGTGACCAAGAAGCTCTGGGCCTACATCAAGAAGAACAAGCTGCAGGACTCGAAGAACCGCCGCATGATCAATGCCGACGAAGCCCTCAAGGTGGTGTTCGGCGGCAAGAAGCAAGTCTCGATGTTCGAGATGACCAAGCTGGTCAGCAAACACCTCAAATAATCCACGTCCCGGGGAGTGCCCCCGGGACGCGTCATCAGTTGACGGCGCCCGGTCTCCCCGGGCGTTTTGTTTTCAGGGCCTGGCTTTCCCGCCCGACGACTTGTAGTTGTCGACGGCCTTCTTCAGATCGCTGAACTCTTCGCAGGGAAAGAAGCAGATCTTGTCCAGGCGCGCCAGGTGTTCCTCGGCCTTGGCCAGGTTGTTCACCATCAGGTAAGCCTCGCCGATGTATTCGTGCGCGCCCTTGTGCGACGGGTCCAGGCGCAGCGCCTCGTTGTAGTGCTTGAAGGCCAGGTCCAGATTGCCCGACTTGCGCCACGCGTAACCGAGGTAGTTCTGCGCGTCGGCGTTGCCCGGATCGCGCGAGGCGACCCGGTTGAAGTCGTCGAGCGCCACCTTCCAGTTGCGCGATTCGATCGCCTTCTTGCCGCTCTCGTAGTCGGGATCGACGGGCCGGCCTGCGGGCGCGGGCGAATCCATTCCTGCGGCGAGTGCCGCAGGAACCAGGGACGATCCCGCGAGCAGGGCCAGTATGCAAAGCATCAGGGTGCGCATGTTGCCTCCTTTCAATGGGGCGAGGACAGGATTATAGTGGAGCGGTCCATCGATAGACGGGTTCGCAGGGGGCTTGTTCCGCATGAAGCTCTCGAAAGTCGCCGTGAAACGCCTGGCGCTGCTCGCGCTGGCGATCGTTGCCTGCCTCCTCCCTGCCCTGCCTGCCGCAGCTGCACCGCCGCAAACCGGGCGCGCCGCGGCGCTGGCGGCGCTGAAGAAGACCGACGCCGGCGAGCGCCGGCGCGGCGCGGCGAGCCTGGCGAAACTCGGAACGACGGAAGATGTACCCGCGCTGCTCGCGGCGCTCCACGACGCGGACGCGCGGGTGCGCGCGACCGTCGAGAGCTCGCTCTGGGCGGTGTGGAGCCGCTCGGGCGAAGCCCGGGTGGACGCCTTGTTCGGGCGCGGGGTCGCGCAGATGAATGCCGGGCGCCTCGCGGAGGCCGCCGCGACTTTCACGCGCGTCATCGAAGGCAAGCCGGAGTTCGCCGAGGGCTGGAACAAGCGCGCCACGGCGTACTTCCTCGCAGGAAAGTTCGAGCAATCCCTGAAAGACTGCGACGAGGTCATCAAGCGCAACCCGCAGCATTTTGGCGCGCTCTCCGGCTACGGCCAGATCTACCTCGAGCTCGACGAGCCGGAAAAGGCGCTGGACTATTTCCGGCGCGCGCTCGCCATCAATCCCAATCTCGATGGCGTGCAGGATCTGGTCGAGCAGCTGGAAACGCTGATGAGCGAGCGGCTGCGGCGCTCGATCTAGGTTCGCGCGCCGGCCGCCGCCGGCCTTTGCAGCACCCGTCTTGCCGCGCGAATCAGCAGCGCTCCGATCGCCCAGAGCGACACCACAGGATCGATCAGGTAATCCCAGAGGTTGCCGGACTCGTACCAGCCGATCGCCCAGGCGAGCAGGGAGAGCGCGATGCCCAGCGCAAGCGGCGTCAGGTGCGCGCGCCAGGCAGCGAGCGCCACGAGGCCGAGCGCGCCTACCAGCCACGGATCGCCGAAGCCGAAGCGGTACGGATCGAAAGCGCCGAGCCCCAGGGCGAGCGGATACAGCGCGAGCGCCGCGAACGCGAGCGCCATCTGCAGCGCCAGGCGGTTGCGCGCATCCAGGGGCTGCCGTGCGAGCAGGCTGCGAACGAGCAACGCAACGCTGGCGATGCTCAGGTCCCCGGTCGCGCCTCGCAGATACGCGGCCGGCGACAACTCTCCGAAGGGAACCAGCATCACGACGGCGGCGCCGATCGCCAACGCCGCGCGAGCGCGTCGCGGCCAGCGCGTGGAAAAAAGCGTGCACGCGGCGGCAACGGCCAGCGCCGGCCCCGCCAGTCCGGTCAGGTCAGTGAGTGCCATCGGCAGGCGAGTTTTTCATGCGCCGATCGAGCCAGGCGCGGTTGAACCGCACGTGCTTGATGAAGGCGCTGTTCCAGGTGTAGGCGAGGTGGAACTCTCCGTTGCGGGCCTGGATCAGGTACGGGTAGGAGAATTCGAAGCCGCAGCGCTCTCCCTTGCAGGAGCGCGCCTCGGCCGATGCGGCGACGGCGGCGGTATCGCCGGCGGCGGCCCCCGACTCCCTGGCGAGCACCGCGAGAACGCCGCGATAGCTCGCCCGGTCGAACGGAACGTCGCCTCGCGCGCGCTGGTTTTCCAGGTCGTGGATCCGCTCCCAGCGAACGCCGCCGTCGCGTGAAACCGCGAGCGAAAGGACGTCGCGGTCCTCCTCGATGTCGTTGAGCGCGACGAGCAGCACGCCGTCCGCCAGCACCACGCCGGAGAGCGCCGCGTCGGGATTGGCGAGCGGCGACTTCGATTCAGGCGTCCAGTGCTCCCCGGCGTTGGTCGTCGAAGTGACGACGACGCGCCTCGGAGCGGCAGATCCGGAGTGGCGCATCAGCGCCAGCGCATCGGTTTCGCCCGTCACCAGCACGACCGGCTGCAGGCTGTGGCCGCCGTGGGTGAGCCGCTGCTTGTCGAGCACGGCCCCGGAAGAGTCCAGACGCAGGACCTCGCCGAACTTGCCGATGAACTCGTGGTAGACCGGCAGCCCCAGCGTGCCGTCGGCGTAGGGAAACGGCGTGCCTTTCACGAGCGTGCTCAAGTTGAGGAACGGCGAGGTGACCAGCCGCCGCGCCGCGCTCCAGGTTTCGCCATCGTCGCGCGAACTCATTGCGGTGATCGAGCTGCCCGCCCATCCGCCCACCGACACGGTGACGCAGAACAGCCACAGCGTCCCGTCGGCGCCGCGCGCCGCCACCGGGTTGCCGAGTTTCGCGACGTATCGCTGCAGCGCGCGCTGCGTGTCGGAGCGCGTCACCACCGTGTGTTCCGCGCCCCACTCGCCCAGCCGCGGATCGAACACCGCGCCGTGGATCTCGACGTCGCGCGCGCCCTCGCGGCTGCCCGAATACCAGAACGCGCGAATGCGCCCGTCGCGCAATTCGACCAGCGACGCAGCGTGCGCCATGACATTTCTTCGCGTCGATGCGAAGCGGGCCTGAAATCGCGGGGCTTCGTTGCGCGATTCGGCGATCTGCGAAACGTCAAAGGGCGCGGGCCGCGGATGGCGGAGCGCCTTGAACAACGCGGCGCCGCAGGCGACGAGCACGATGCCCAGGACCAGCCCGACCGATGCCCTGCGATCCCCGGCGAACATCAGCGGCAACTCTCTCTTGCGGGAACCGCCGCCGCGCCGGCGGCGATCTCCGAGGACTCTATGAGCAGCTCCTTGACGAACAGGTGCTCGAACACCTTGCCGCGCAGCATCTCGCCGATTTCACCGGAGTTGAGGCGCCCGCGCAGGTCCAGGCGCTCGCCGAGGATACGGCAGTCGGTGCAGCCGGCGTCGCCGATCGGCGCCTGGATGACGAACAGGGGAAATCTTTTCCCCAGCTCGGCGACGCTGAACTTGCTGCTATCGCGATAGCCCTGCACGTCGGCTTCGGGGAAGACAAAGCGGTAGCCCTCGAAATCCGCCCTGAACTTGCACGGTACGCCGACCGTCTTGCCGTTCGCCATGCGCTGCAGGTCGGCGCCATAGGTGCCGAGCGCGCCGTCGAACGGCCGCAGGAATGCCGCGAACGAGGCGTAGGCGAGAAATATCGCGGCGCACAGTCCCGATCGCGTGAACCGCGGCACCGCGAGCGCGAGGACGAGCAGCGCTGCGGTCGCCGCGAGCAGCGCCCAGAACCACGCCGCGTAGAGCTGGCCGGCGATTTCCTGCTGCAGCCGCACCGACAGGGTCGCGATCAACCCGATGAGTGCCCCGGTAACGATCAGGCTGGCGACGAACGCCCAGCGGCCGATGCGCTGCCAGTTGAGCGCGCACAGCACGGCGATCGCAGGCATGGCGGAGAGGAGGTAGCGGCCCGAGCGCTGGCTCGGCAGGCTGAACACCACGAAGAGGCTTATCACCCAGATCCACAGCAGCTTCTCGGCGTCGTCCATCTCCTTTCGCCGTCTGAAAGCGACGACGAAAAGCAGCGCGACCGGAAACGCGAGCAGCCCCGCGTTGAGCGGATAGTCGAGCGCGAGGTTCCACACGCTGCCTTCGCCCCAGAGAAGGTTACCGAAGTAACTGCCGCCCTGCGCCTGCATCTTGCCGAAGTTTTCGTGGAGCACGAACTCGCGCCAGATCGCGCCCGGGTCGGGGTCGAAAACGAACCACAGGCCGAAGATGCACACGCCGATCGTTCCGGCGACGAAGACCTTCCACGCGTCGCGGACAAGAAATTCGCGCACGCGGTAGCCGCGGTGGTGCAGGTACCACCAGGCGAGCCCCAGCACGACCGGCGCCGCCAGTGCGAAGGATTTGTACAGCAGGCCGATGCCGATCGCCGTCCCAAGGACGAACGGCGCGAGCCGCGACTCGAACGCCGCCGGACGCCAGGTGAGCAGCGCGAAAAACGGCAGGAACAGCCAGAACGCTTCCGGCGGGTTGGTGAGGAAGGGGCGGCCGTAACGGTAGGTGCTGAAGAACGCGAGATAGCAGAGCAGCCCGACGAATCCCGTCCCCAGGGAGCCGGACAATTTCCGCGCGAGGAGGAATACCAGCAGCGCCGTGAGCAGGCTGTAGATGACACTCGGCCAGCGCAGATGCCACAGCGTCCAGTCGCGCGCCCCGCCGGTCGAGGCGATCCCCTGCCAGACCAGCATCGGCGGCTTGGTATTGCGCATGCCCTCGAGCTGCGACTCGAGCGGCAGCAGATGACCGCTCAAGCCGGTCAGGCGCGTGATGTGCTCGTAGGGATACTCGTCGCCGTTCTTCGGGATGTGCAGGCCGTCGAGCCCGTAGAAATACGCGAACACCGCGAGCAGCGCGACGCAGCCGTACCCGGCGAAGCGGGTTCGCGATTCAGCGACTATCACGAGGGCGTTCCCGATTGCGCGCGATCGACAGGGATTTCATCCGGCCGAACGCCCAGAGATCGTTGAGCGCGAAGTTGAACACGCTCGCGCCAACGATCGCCGCGAGGTTCGCGAGGAGATAGTGAAAGCCGGCCCCGGCGAGGATCTTGGTGAAGGCGACCTGCAGCACGATGGCGAACCAGCACGCCAGCGCATACTGCCCGAACTGCAGCGGCAGCGACTTGTGGCGATTTCGATCCTTGCGGTCGGCCCAGGTCCATTTCCGGTTCCAGGCGAAGTTGTTGATCGTGGCACAAAAAATCGCGAGCGCGAGCGAAAGATTCAACCGAGTGTCCACCGGCTGAACCGCAACGAACACGAACTCCTGCGCGAGGTACAGCACCCCCAGATTGACGACGGTCCCCGACGCTCCGACGGTGCCGAATTTCAGGAAGCGATGCCGCAGCACCCGCCCGATCGCGGGCAGGCTAGCGAGTCTGGCGATGAAGCGCATGCGTGACCTGCTGCCCGGGGCCGGGGGACGCTCCGAGCAGCTCGCGCGCCTTGGCGAGCGCGCGTTCCGGCGCGATCCGCTTCAGGCATTGATTGTCGCCGTCGCAGGGCGACACGCGATGGTTGTAGGCGGTGAGGCAGGGCGAGCACGGCAGCGAGAGGTGGAAACAGTAGACGTTCTTCGACAGCGGCCCGTAAATCGCCGGCGTCTCGGGGCCGAAGAAAACGAGCACGGGAATGGGGGTGAGAGCGGCGAACTGTCCCGGCCCGCCGTCGTTGGTGACGAGCAGCGACGCGGTATGGAACAGCGCGAGCAGATGCCGCACCGAGCGGGTATAGCCGGTGAGATCGACGCACTGCGGGCTCGCGCAGTGCGCCGCGATGGCGCGGCCGAGAGGTTTGTCCTCGGCGAGACCGGTGATGCCCACCGCATAGCCGTCGCGCAGCAGTTCGGTGCAGAGCCGGCAGTAGTGCTCGAGCGGCCAGGCGCGTATCGGCAGGATGCCGCCGCCGGGATTGACCAGTACCAGGCGCTTGCCGGTGATCGCCGGAAAATCCGCGTGCAACTGCGCCGCGGCCTCGCGCAATTCCTCCTCCGGAAAAGCGAGCGCGGGCGGCGGCGCCGGTTCGGCGGAGGCCTGATGTTTCGCCAGCGGGACGGACCCGGACTCGATCGCCTCGACCAGCGTCAGGAATTGCTGCGACAGGTGCCGGTACGGGTTGTAGAGCACCGGGCGGTTGATGAAGGAGCCGCGGTACAGGCCTTCCTGCGTGTGGCGGTGGAATCCCACGCGCAGCCTGGCGCCCGAGAGATACGAGAAGATGCTGCTCACGCGGGCGAAAAGCTCGCAGTCGATGACCACATCGAAACTGTGCGAACGCATCGCGCCGAGGACTTTCAGGCTGTCTGCGACGAATCCGGCCAGGCTGCGGTCGTTCACCGTCAGCACGTTCTCCGCCGGGACCACGCCGAGCAGGTCCAGCACTTCGCGGTTCTTGGTGAACACGAGCGCGTGAATCGAGGCCTCCGGGTAGCGCTCGCGGATGCGTGCGAACATCGGCTGCGCGAGTACCAGGCTCCCCATCTCCGAGAGCAGGATGACCAGGATTTTCCGCGGGGGCGCGGCGGACGCCTTTGCGTCGCGCCGGAAAAAATCGAAAAGGGAGAACAGCGCGCAGATCAGCACGCCCACGTAGCGGTCGACCGCTCGCTGAAATCGGATGTCCATCGTGTCAATTATTGCATCAGCTCGGCCGCCATGTCGCGGATCGCGCGGGCCGCGGCCTCGGGCCTCTCGAAGGGGAACAGGTGCCCGCCGGCGATGCGCACGACGCGGAAATGCCGGCGCGTCGTCTGCAGGCCCACCTGCCTCGCCTCGACGGATTCGCGCCCGCAGATGAATCCCGCCGGCACGCGCAGCCGCGGCAGCTCGCTCGCCAGGTGGTGCGGAAAGGTGCGATAGATCCGGTATTCGACCGCCGGATCGAAGGCGAGGCGCACGCCCTGCGGCGTCGCCACCATGCCCAACGTCGCGTAATCGCGCAGGCAATCCGGGTCGAAGCTGCGGAACGCGCCGCGGTTGCGGAAATGCGCGTAGGCCTCGTCGGAAGACGCCCATTCAGCACGGCGCCCGCGCGTCGCGCCCGCCGGTGTAACGCGATCGGCAAGCCCGAAGCGCTTCACCATGTTGAACACAGTCCCCTGCCAAGGGCCGAGGATCGGTGAATCGAGCAGGATGATGGCGCGGAACAGCGCCGGGCGCTTCAGCGCCGCGAGCGCGGTGAGATAGCCGCCCAGCGAATGCCCCATGCCGAGCACGGGCCTGCCGTATCGCTCCAGGCGCTCGATCAGCTCGGCGACGAGATGCGGCCAGCCGTCGGTGACCGGGTGGCGCGGATCGTGGCCGATGGTGTTGACGTAGCCGATCTCGAAGTCGGGCTCGAGATGGGAGAACATCTTGCGGTAGCAAGCGGCGGGGAAGCCGTTGCCGTGGGAGAAATGCAGGATCATTGCCGCTATTCTGACCGATCCGCCCCGTGTGGCGGGCGGTGCCGCCAAAAAATCAATCGGAGAAACAGCCGGACCTGCGGCAGAGCTGCCAGCCGTCTGCGATACCCGCCTCAGGCCTCGCGCGCGAGCCGCAATCCCGAAAACTGCCAGCGTGCCTGCGGCGGAAAGAAATTCCGGTAGGTCGCGCGCACGTGGTCTGCCGGCGTGACGCACGATCCGCCGCGCAGGACGTACTGTCCGCACATGAACTTGCCGTTGTATTCGCCGACCGCGCCGGCCGCGGGCCGGTAGCCCGGGTAAGGCCCGTAGTCGCTTCGAGTCCACTCCCACACGTCGCCGTAGGCCTGAGCGAGCCTTCCTTCCGCAGGCGCCTCTCGCAGCGCCAGCGGGTGCAGCGCGCCGCTCTCGAGGAAATTTCCCTCGCGCGGAGCATCGCGCGCAGCAACTTCCCACTCGGCTTCGGTCGGCAAGCGCGCGTTCGCCCATCGCGCATAGGCCTCGGCCTCGAAGAAGCTCACGTGGCACACGGGCGCGTTGCGATCCACGGGCGCCTCGCCGTGCAGCGTAAACACCTGCCAGCAGCCTTCGCGGCGCTCCCAGTACAGGGGCGCCTCCCAGCCGCCTGCGGTCACCGCGTCCCATCCCGCCGAAAGCCACAGTTCCGGCCGCCGATAACCGCCGTCGTCGATGAAATCGATGAAATCGCCGTGGGTCACGGGATGCGACCTTATGCGAAACGCGTCCAGCCAGACGCGATGGCGCGGCGTCTCGTTGTCGAAACAGAAACCGTCGCCTGAGTGCCCGACTTCGCGCAAGCCCTCTTCGAAAGAAATCCATCGCGGCTCGCGCGCGCGGATCGCAGTCAGCGGCCATTGTTTCTGGTACGCGGGCTTCAGCGGATTGCGCGAGAGCATATGCTTCAAATCGGTGAGGATGAGTTCCTGGTGCTGCTGCTCGTGCTGCAGGCCCAGCTCGATCAGCTCGCCGGCCTCTGCGGGAAGGTGGTCGTCGGCGAGCAGGCCGAGCACGGCCTCGTCGACGTGGCGGCGATACGCAAACACTTCTTCGAGGCCCGGGCGCGACAGCAGCCCCCGTTCCGGCCTTGGGTGGCGATCGCCGACGCCGTGGTAGTAGGAGTTGAACAGGACCCGGTACTCCGGCGCGAAAGCACGGTAACCCTGCCGGTGCGGAACCAGGACGAAAGTCTCGAAGAACCACGTCGTGTGCGCGAGATGCCACTTCACCGGGCTCGCGTCGGGCATCGACTGGATCGCGCAATCCTCCGCCGAAAGCGGCGCCGCGAGCGAGCGCGTCACGCCGCGGATCGAGAGGTATCTTTCGCTACGCTCCCCGCGTGGATCGGCGCGCGGGAAGGCGGAAGTCGAATCGGAAATCGGTTCCATGGGACACCTCCTGCGCAGGATCGATCGATAGAATCCGGCCGATTATAGGCGAAGGCGCGCGGCGCCGGCGCCGCTCACTCGTTCCGCAGCAGCCGGCGGATCGCGCCTTCGACCGCCGGAGAGTCCCATTCCAGGTCACCGATCACCGAGTAGCGGATGCGCTGCTCGGCGTCGATCACCAGCGTGGTCGGAAGCACCTTCACCTTCCACGCG
>JBGPTG010000033.1:0-16345 GCA_041490545.1 Gammaproteobacteria bacterium | reverse complement strand
GAAATGTTGTTCGCAAAGGTCGCGCGCTGGGTGGTCCTCGGAGGCCTGGCCTATGCTATCTACATCTATCTGCGCCGGGCGGCCGACGCTGCGTCGCAGGCGCACGAAAGCGGACTCCAGCGCATTCAGCTCGAGCGGCAGATGACCGAAGCGCGCCTGCAGGCGTTGCGCGCGCAGATCGAGCCGCACTTCCTGTTCAATACGCTCGCCAACGTCCATCGCCTGTATCAGACAGACCCCGGGCTGGGGCGAAAAATGCTCGCAAACTTCGTCGCCTATTTGCGCGCCGCGCTTCCGCAGATGCGCCGCGACGAGACGACGCTCAGGCAGGAGGTCGAGCTCGCGCAGGCATACCTGAATGTGCTGCAGGTACGCATGGGAGAGCGCCTCAGATTCCGGCTCGACGTGCCGAACGACCTCGGCGCGCTGCCCTTTCCTCCGCTAGCGCTCTCGACGTTGACTGAAAACGCCATCAAGCACGGACTGAATCCGCTGCCCGAGGGCGGTTCGATCGAGATCAGCGCCCGCGTCGAGAACCGCCGGCTCACGGTGGAAGTCGCGGACACCGGCGCGGGCTTGAGGCAAGTGAGCGGCAGTGGCGCCGGGCTCGCGAATCTGCGCGCACGGCTTGCCGCGCTCTACGGGGAAGCGGCAAGCCTCGACATCGGGGCCAATGTGCCGCGAGGAATCCGCGCGACCATCGCGGTGCCGGTCAGGACCGCTCGCGCCGGACGAGATTGATGACGCAAGTTTGAAATGACAAAAATTGAATGACGCAAATTTGGATGACATAAATTAGGATGACTACGGCGACCTTCATCGAGGGCATGCGCGCTTCGAGCTCCAGCCGGCAGGCGGCGAGGGCGTTCTGGTTGCAGCACGCCGGGTATGGTTTGCTGCTTGGTGTTTCGATTGCCGTCCTCGAGTTCGCTTACTACTACCCGCTCGTATCCACGTCCGATAAGCTCGGGGTGGGATTGCTTTTTTCCTTGCTCCTCAGCTGGTGCGGAGAAGGCGTTCTGCTGACGCTGACCGTGGGGCTTTTCGAACTGCGGGAGGCGCCTCGGCCGCTTGGCGCCCGACAACTGGCGCTCGCCGTGGTGGTCGGCTCGATCGCAGGCGTGCTGGCCTGGCAGGCCTTTGTGCAGTTGGTTCTGCGCGAGCGGTTCGGGTTCTGGGTGTTGCGCGATTTTGTGGGTCAGCCGGTGAACTGGGCGGGGATCGCCATTTACCATGTCTGGCTGATGCTCTTGTTCGGCGGCCTCGCGGCGGCGGCGTACTCGTCCCGGCAGCGGCACGCCCGCATGCTTGGTGTGCTGCGTGCCGCGGAGCTCAACCGGGAGACCTCGCAGCGAGGGCTCGCGGAGGCGAGACTCGACGCGTTGCAGACGCGGGTCGATCCGGAATTTCTTTTCCAGACGCTGACGAAGCTCGAGCAGTTGTATGAGGCCGATCCTCCCGGGGCGGATCGGCTGCTCGAGGAGCTCATCGTCTTTCTCCGGAGGGCGCTTGCCGACATCCAGGTATCCGGTGCTTCGGCCGCACTTGATCGAACGCCAGCTAACGAGGAAGCATTTCAGGTGAAGTGACTCCAAATCCAACAGACCGCAAGGAGAAGAAATGAAAGACTCGAAAAACACCCGCAGAAAACTTCTGCTAGTCGGCCTGGGCGGGCTTGCCGCTCGATTCGGCATTCCCCGGGCCGAGGCGCAGGACGCCGCCAAGGTCATGCCGAGAGCCTACCGGGTGGCCTTTGAAAACGACCAGTTGCGCGTGCTCGATTTCGTCGGCCGGCCCGGGATGGGCGTTTGCGGCGAGGGCATGCACTCGCATCCAGCGCACCTGACCGTCGTGATGAGCGATTGGAAGGGTCGGGCCACCTCTCCGGACGGCGCGGTGACTGGACGGGACAAAAAGGCGGGTGACGTGTTCTGGAGCGAGGCAGAGACCCACAAAGTCGAAAATACAGGCAAGACCGCCTCTCGAGTGCTGATCGTCGAGCTGAAGACGCCGGGAAAGGCGAAGGCCTGACTTCGCACGGCCGATCGATGATCGCGCCTGCCCCGCTGCGATGAACGCTGCCGCCTACACCGCAGTAATCGCCGAAGACGAGCCGCTGTTGCGCGCGCAACTGAAGGAGCTGCTCGGCGCCGTGTGGCCGGAGCTGGACGTGGTCGCGGCGGCCGAGGACGGCTTGCGAGCCATGCGGGCGCTGGAGCGCCACCATCCCAACGTGCTGTTTCTCGATATCCAAATGCCCGGGCTCACCGGACTGGAGATCGCAAAGCATGCGAGCGGGCGCTGCCACGTGGTGTTCGTGACCGCATACGACCAGTACGCCGTCGCGGCCTTCGAAGAAGGCGCGGTGGACTACGTGATGAAACCCCTCAACGCCGAGCGCCTCGCCACCGCCTGCGATCGCGTCAAAAAACGCTTGCCGGCCGCGCCGGTCAACCTGGACGGCCTGCTGGAAATCCTCGCCAAGCGCACGGCCCAGGCGCACCCGTATCTGCGCTGGATCAACGCATCGCAGGGCGCCGACGTGCGCTTGATCACCGTCGACGAAATATGCTATTTCCAGTCGGATACCAAGTACACCCGCGCCGTGACCGCGAGCAACGAGTCCCTGATCCGCAAACCGCTCAAGGAGCTGCTGGAGGAGCTCGATCCGTCGTTGTTCTGGCAGATTCATCGCTCCACGATCATCAACGTGAACGCGATCGCCGGCGTGTCGCGCGACCTCGCCGGTCACTTGATCGTGAAACTCAAGAGCCGCAAGGAAACCCTTCCCGTGAGCCAGCCTTTCGCGCACCTGTTCCGGCAGATGTGAAGCTCGCAAATCGGACCATCCGGATCGTTTGTCGGAGCGCTGCAGTCGGCGCTGCCTGCTCCCCGCTCAAGGCATGAATCCGCCCCTATCTACCCATCTCAACAAAGGAGAAGACCCATGAAAAAAGTGCTCGGATTGTCCGTTGTTCTGGCCGTTGCGCCGTTTGCACAAGGCGCGGATATCGAGGCCGGCAAAGCCAAGGCCGCCAGCGTGTGCGCGGCGTGCCACGGCGCAAACGGCGTGAGTGTGAGCGATGCCATCCCCAATCTCGCCGCACAGCGGGCGGGCTACCTCGAGGCGCAACTGAAGGTGTTCAAGGACGGCACGCGCAGGCAACAGGGCGCGACGAGTCCGACGCATATCATGAATGCGATTGCGACCCAGCTCAGCGCCGAGGACATCGCCAACGTCGCGGCGTACTTTGCCTCGCAGCCCGGCGCTGCGACGGGCGCCAAATCCGCGTTGCTGCCGAACGTCGCGAAGACCCGGGTGAGCTTCCCTGAAGGCTACAAGGAATCGTTCACCAAGTACCACACCATCAGCTTCCCCGCGACCAAACAAGTGCGTTACTACTACGCCAACAAGACCGCGGTGGCGGCGGCCAAGGCCGGCAAGCCGCTGCCCGACGGCTCGGTGCTGTTTGCCGAAGTGTATGCGGCGAAGCTCGGTGCCGACGGCAAGCCGGTCATGGGCGGCGACGGCTTCTACGTGGCGGACAAACTGGTCGTCTATACGGCGATGGCGCGTGAAGCCGGGTGGGGCAAGGACATTCCCGATATGTTGCGCAACAGCGACTGGAATTACGCCATCTTCACGACCGACAAACAGCACCGGCCGGGCGTGAACCAGGCCGAATGTCTCGCCTGCCACAAGCCGCTCGACAACGTCAGCTACACCTTCACGCTGAAGCAGCTCGCCGACGCGAAGTAAGCCGGGGGACGCTCGCCCCGGCAACTGCCCGGTCCGGGCAGCGCGCACCACGGCGGCGATCTCCTCGGGGTCGCCGCGCCGTCCGACCGTGGGCAATCCGCGGCGGCTACGACGACTACCTCGCTGGCGCTGGCGCGGAGATGGCTACCGCGTAGCGCTCAGGACGGCCAGGGAGGGCGGCGGTGTCGAACAGCGCCTGGTGCGAAACGTGGGCGGGACTGAATTTCCGGTTCGGCTGTAGTGAAAACCTTACACCTGCATACGGGAATTCCTGACATCGGCCTGCATGCGCGTCGATCCGTTACGCTAAACTAAACGGCTAAACGGCTAAACGGCTAAACGGCTAAACGGCTAAACGACGACTACGGGTGGCCTGCCCATGCGGCACTTCGACGTGCGGTTCGGCGGGAATTAGCCCCGTGCAGAATAAAACGCTAAAGGAGACGTGATGCGGCTTGGTCTGGGCGCGAAGTTCACTCTTACCGTGCTGATCATCCTGGCGGGCACCAATGCCGCAAACACGCTTTATGACCTCAACGCGTCGCTCCGCTTCCACGAGCAGCAGCTGGTTGAACGCGGCCGCGCGCTCGGGCGGCTGATTTCGCTGGTCAGCCCGGAGGCGATACTGGGCTTTGATTTTCTGGCGCTCAACAATTACACCCGCGAGGTTTCCGAGCAACCGGATATCGTTTATAGCGTGATCCAGAGTCCGGAGGGGGCGGTCTTGAGTTCGTATATCGACGCCACCGATCCTGTTGCCAAGAAGCACCTGGGGCGGACCGGATCGGGCGACGCGCTCAAGGTGCTGCAGAACCTGGACGGCCAGGACGAATTGATCAACCTGAAGTTTCCCATCACCCACGACGGAAGACTCCTGGGGCATTTTCTGGTGGGTCTCAGTCGCGAAGGGGTGCAGAGCGAATTTCGCCGCCAACTGACGATCAAGATGCTGGTGTTGGCCGCCGTTGTCCTGTTTCTGAGCCTGGCGATCTATGCGGTCTTTCGCTTCAACATCCTGCATCCGATCCAGCGGCTGATCGCCGCATCCCAGAACGTCGGCCGCGGCCAGCACGCCGTCGTGGACGTGAAGTCCTCGGATGAATTGGGATTGCTCGCAACGGCATTCAACGCCATGGCTGAAGGAATCAAGCAGGAGCAGGCCCAACTGCACCGCCAGGCCAACTTCGACACCTTGACTGGCCTTCCCAACCGGCTGATGGCTTTCGACCGGATAAACATGGAGATAAGCCGGGCCAAGCGTTCCGGTCAGCGGTTCGCAGTCTTGTTCATCGATCTCGACGATTTCAAGAGCGTCAACGACTCCCTGGGTCATGCGGTCGGCGATCGGCTGCTGGTCGCGATCGCGGCTCGCCTGCAGACGGCCATGAGAGACGCCGACACCGTCGCGCGTCTGGGCGGAGACGAGTTCCTGGTTCTGGCTTCCGACGTTACCGGCGAAGTGCAGGTTGAAAAGATCGCCGAACGCCTGCTGGAAACGGTGGCCGAGCCGCAGGAGCTGAGCGGACGCAAGGTCGTGGCCCATTGCAGTATCGGGATCGCGCTTTATCCGGATAACGGAGAGGACGCGGACACCCTGCTGGCGAACGCCGATAACGCGATGTACCAGGCGAAAGGGACGCAGCGGGCCACCGCCACGTTCTTCACGGAGGAGATGAATACCCGGCTGCGCAAGCGAGTGCAGATGGAGCAGGATCTCCATGTGGCGATAGAGCTCGGTCAACTGACGCTCAACTTCCAGCCGATCGTCGATACCGCCGACCGGCGTCATCGCGGCGCCGAAGTGCTGTTGCGCTGGAATCATCCCGAGAGGGGCGCCATCAGTCCGGCAGAGTTCATTCCCCTTGCAGAGGCCGACGGCCAGATCGTCGACATCGGCGACTGGGTTCTCGAACAGGCCTGCCGTTACTGGTCGGCGTGGCGCGAGAGCGGGATCGATTCGGGATTCCTCGCGATCAACATATCCCGCATCCAGTTCAGGAGGCGCCTTTCCGCCAGGCTCGCCCAACTGATGTCGATTTACGGCGTTCCGCCCCAGGCGCTGGAACTTGAAATTACCGAAAGCGTCCTTCTGGACGATCACAGTCAGGTGGCCGAGGAGCTGAACAGCCTGCGCGCCGTCGGCGTAAGGCTGTCCCTGGACGACTTCGGCACCGGCTATTCGTCACTGAGTTACCTGAAACGCTTCCGCTTCGACGTGCTGAAGATCGACCGGAGTTTCGTCGCCGGCGTGCCCGGCAATCCGGACGACGTCTTGCTGGTCAAAGCCATACTGGCGATGGCCGAGGGATTTGGCCTGAAGGTGGTCGCCGAGGGAGTGGAGACCCACGACCAGTTGACCTTCATCGCGGCTCAGGGTTGCGCCCTTGCGCAAGGCTATCTCCTGGGCAGGCCCATGACCGACGAGGCTTATCTCGGTTACCTGAAAAACCTGCAAGCCGGTTTCGAGCCGCTACGGCTGTCTGCGACCCCGCGATGAGCGCACTGATGGCAGTTCGAGCTGATGAAGCTGAACATGTGATTCACGCCGCCTTCGAAGGGAGACTGCAAATGGAAATTCCATCTATCAGGGACTGGATTCGCAAGTGGGGGCGAATTGGTCCCCTGCTTTGCTTGATCGCGACGGCAACTTTGGCACCCGTCATTCAAGCCGCGGACGATCCTTTGATCATGGGAGTGTTCCCGCGACGCAATGCCGTGGAAACCGCCAAGCTGTTTACACCCATGGCGGACTACCTTGGTGAACGACTCGGTCGCGAGGTCAAGCTGGTCACATCCAAGAATTTTGACTCCTTTTGGAAAGCGGTGGCGGAACAGCGATACGACATCGTGCACTACAACCAGTATCACTACATCCGTTCGGCGAAGACCTACAAGGTTATCGCGCACACCCAGGAATTCGGAAAAAACGCGGTCGCGGGCGCCCTCTTTGTGCGCAAGGATAGCGGCATTACCGAAGTATCCCAATTGCGCGGACGCACTGTTATCTTCGGCGGCGGCAAAGACGCGATGCTGAGCTATATCGCGCCCCGGTATCTGTTAATGCAGGCTGGATTGAAAGAAGGGGATTTCAAGACGGAAATTGCCGTTAATCCCCAGAACGCGGTGGTCGCGCTCTATTACAAACAGGCGGATGCCGCTGGTGGCGGAGACATTGTTCTCGATCAGCCTGTGATAAAGAACGCCATCAATGTCCAGGAACTTAGACTCTTGGCGGCGACGGAACCGCTGCTTTTCTTGCCATGGGCGGTGAAACGTACCATGCCGGCGAAGCTGGCCAAATCCATTCAGTCGATACTGGTGGATCTCAAGAACAGCGAGGCCGGCAAGCAGGTCTTGAAGTCGGCCATCATGACCGGCATGGGAAAAGCGGGGGACAGGGACTACCACCCCCATCGTCAGATGACGACTGCGGTGTTTGGTCCAGAAGGCACTGCAAAATAGACAATTCGCGCGAGGCCCCATGAATCCGCCAGACCCGCAAGACAGCGACGCGCGTGCCGAGAAAGCGTATAGCTCGACGCGAAGAAAGACGCGAACTGATGTAGCTCAAGCCATTGTGATTCACGCTGCCTTCAAAGGAAGACTGCAAATGGAAATTCAATCTATCGGGGACTGGAATCGCCAGTGGCGGCGAATTGTCCTCTTGCTTTGGTTGATCGCGGCGGCAACTATGTCACCCGTCGTCGAGGCCGCCGAGGATCCTTTGATGATGGGAGTGTTCCCGCGACGCAATGCCGTGGAAACCACCAGGCTGTTTACACCCATGGCGGACTACCTTGGTGAACAACTCGGTCGTAAGGTTAATTTAGTCACGACCAGGGATTTCGAGTCGTTTTGGCAAGGCGTGACGGAGCGACGTTACGACATCGTGCATTACAACCAGTATCACTACATCCGGTCGGCGCAGAATTATCAGGTCATCGCACACATCGAAGAGTTTGGCAAAAGCACGATCGCCGGCGTGCTCTATGTACGCAAGGATAGCGGCATTACCGCTGTGGCCCAGTTGCGAGGGCGAACTGTCCTGTTCGGCGGTGGCGAGGACGCGATGATCAGCTACATCACGAATCGTTATCTAATGGTGCAGGCGGGATTGAAGAAGGACGACTTCAAATCCCTGTTCGCCGTCAATCCGCCTAACTCCATACTCGCTCTGTATCGCCGGCAGTCCGATGCCGCCGGCGCCGGTGACGGCGTCCTGGAGTTACCGCTGGTCAGAAAAGCCATCAACACCGATGAGCTGATAGTGCTGGCGGTCTCGGCGCCCTTGCTGCAATTGCCGGTGGCGGTGAAGCACACCATGCCCGCCAAGCTGCGCGCATCCATTCAGTCGATCCTGGTGAATCTCAAGAACAGCGAGGCCGGCAAGCAGGTCTTGAAGTCGGCCGCTTTGACCGGCATGGGAAAGGCGGAAGACAAGGACTATGATCCGCATCGCAGGATCGTGCGCGCGGTGATGGGTCCCGCGAATTCGGCGCAGCGTTGAACAGGCAGGTTCATGGACAGGGCCGAGTCGCGAGACGGGAAAGACGGCACGCAGCGAAGACCCGGCATCGGGTGGCTGCTTCGCGGGCTGAGCAAGCCGCTTGCCGGGGCGGCTGCGATCGCCGGTTTCGTGCTCTGGGCCCATTTCGGATCCGGCATCCAGGCGTTTCGCTCCCAGGTGTCATCCGCGCCCGGATGGCAGCAGTTTCGCGCGTCCTATGGCCTGGATGATTTCGGCGCAGACAGCTATTTCACCAGGGCAGCGCAAAACGGCTACAACCTGTTTTATTTCACGCACGAGTTTGGCAGGCGCTTCACGCGCAAGACCGCTCGAGATGCCGTAAATTCCTGCGCAGGCTGTCATACGGCCGAGGACCTGGCATACGGCTTCGTGAATTCCGATCGCTTCGACGCCAAACTCGGCAGGAGAATGTCCTTCGAAGAGCGCGTGATGCGATGTTATGCGGGCCCCATGGATGGGTTCGTACCCACGCTCTACGATCCCGCGGTGCGCGACATCCGCATTCTGGCGCGCGCGGTTGCGCACCATCTGCAGCTGGGCGAAGGCGCGCGCAAGGACGGGAGTTAGGTTCATGGCGACTTTGCCGGCAAAGCTTCTGAAGGTCGCTCTGATCGTGTCGATCCCGGGCGGCCTGTATCTGCTGGCGGTGAACAAGCACGCCGAGCGCGACGCGCTGCGCCAGGCCGCAGTCGAGATCACGCCGGCCTGCAAGGCAAAGCTGCAGGACTATGCATTGCGCCCTGGCGAGCCGTACCGCTCGCCCTACCTTCGGAAGATGACCGGCAGCTGGAGCGAGCTGCGCGGCTACAGCGAGGACGACGTGCGCGCGATCCAGCGCGGCTGCAACATCGTCGACGACACGCAGGGGCAATTGGCCAGGGACGGCGCGCGCGAGCGCTGGAACGCGACCCGCTTCAGCCGCAGCACCCATTCCAGCTGCGATCACTGCCACCAGGGCGTGGGGGACAAGCAGGACGCCGCGGGCAACCGGCCGGTCGGCTCGAACGGTCTGGCCGCCTCCTGGGTGATGGCGGACATGTACGATCGCTTTACCGGCCTGCTGTTGCCCTACGAGCTGCGCCAGATGCAGTGCTACATCAATTCATCGAACGGTTTCAAGCCGAATGCCGCCGACGATCTCCTCCGCGACGTCACCGCCTACAGCCGTTTCCTCGCCGCCGCGCTCGATTTGAAGATCGGCAATCGCTACCCGGAACAGGGCATGGACGAGATTGCCGCTTCTGCGACGCTCAGGCGTGGCGACGACTATGTGCGGGGCGCCCATGTGTACCGCCAGAGATGCGCGACCTGTCACGGTCCCCAGGGCCTCGGCACGGTAGTGCAGGGGCGGGTGCTCTACCCGGCATTGGCCGGCGCCGAGTCTTTCAGCTTTGACTCGCGCATGAATTTCGCCAGGATCGATACGGTCATGCCGGGCTTCATCTGCCGCAACATGCCTCTGGGAGCAGAAGGCAGCCTCGACAATCAACAGTGCCGGGACATTGCGATCTACCTCAGCACCCTGCCGCGGCCCGCCGGCGACAAGCAAGGTCCTCTGGTGGCCGCTTGGCAGCAGCTGATGATGACCGTCATGCCGCCCCTGACGCGGTACGCCGAGTCGCTCGGAAGCAACCACACGCTGCACGCTCCCGACTAAACCTGCGCCGATGAACGCCATCACCGGCACCCTGCTGCATATCCTCCCCGCTCTGCGCCGCAATCTGCTGGTTGGAGTGACGCTGGCAGTGGTGACGCTCCCTCAGGCAATCGCCTTTTCCACGACGCTGGCCGGGTTGCCGCCGCATTTCGGCATCTATGCCGCCATCTGGGGAGTGTTATTCACCGCGATGCTGAACCCTGCGCGTGTGTTTAGCGGCGGTCCCAACACCACCATGTCGGCGGCGATCGGCGTGACCCTGCTGCCGGTGGCGCCGCCGTTCGGCGCCGACTATATCGGTTATGCGCTAACCTTGATCCTGCTCGCGGGACTGATCCAGCTGCTGTTTTTTCTCATCCGTCCGCTCGGCCGGATGTTGGACCTGGTAAGCGAGCCGATAATCAACGGCCTGATCTGCGGCATCGGGCTGTTCCTCATCTTCAAGTCCCTCACCAGCTTCGCGGGCCTGCCGATCAATACCGAGGTGGAATGGCCGCTGTGGATCGCCTGGCAGTCGTTGCAGGCGGTCCTGGAGATCGGCAATCTTTACGCCATCGAGATCGGGCTGATTACCTTGATCACCTGCCTGGTTGTGCGGCAGATCGACGCCCTGCGCAACTGGGCGATTCTGATCGGCGTCGCCGCCGGCACGTCGTACTCGGCCTACCTCAACGCCACGGTCGGCTTGCAGAATACGATGATCGAACAGATCGCCAATCTGTCGTCGGTAGGATTTGTCTTTCCCTCGCTGCCGGTTTTCAATCAGGAGGCCATGCCGGACATCATCTCGATCTTGCCGGGCGCCGTGACCCTGGCGCTGCTCGGCCTGTTCCAGACGGTGGCGGCGATGCGGCGCATGAACCGCAAGATCGGCGGTTACACCGACAGCCGCAAGGGCATCTTTGCCGACGCGGTATCCAACTGCCTGCTGCCTTTTCTGTCTTCCCTGCCCACTTGCGCTTCCTTCAACCGCATGTGGCTGGTGTACAACCTGGGCGGCCAGAGCCGCTTGACCTCGGCGAGCTCGGCGCTGATCCTGCTGCTGATGGTGCTGTTCCTCGCCGACTTGATCGCCATCATTCCGATGCCGGCCATGGCGGCCATCATCATGGTGGTGGGGGCCAACATGATCAATTGGGAGGACGTCAAACCTCACCTCAAGGATCGCCGCGAAGCGGTGGTGTTCATGGCGTCCTTCCTGTCGGTCCTGTTCCTCGATTTATTCGGCGCCGTGGTCGTCGGATCCGTCCTCGCCATTGCCTATTCGAAGTGGGAACAGGCTCATCCCAATATCAGCCTGCGCGGCAACGTGCTGAAGGTGAGGGGCAATATATATTACGGCTCGCTGCCGGTAATCGAATCGACCTACCACAGCGCGATCGAGCGCGTGGGCAACGTGATCCTCGACTTTTCCGAGTGTTACTACATCGACCAGGAGGGGATTCGATGGCTGGCGGCGGTGAAAGCGGAGCAAAAAGCCGCTTTCGTTGACCGCCGGAGCGAACAGCATCGCCGGGCGGTCGAACGGGCCGGGGCGACCAGCCGGCGCGGCGACGAAAGTCCCGGGAAGAACCAACGGCGTCGCAGGCCGGATCGACGCCGGCGATCGGATTTTTGACTCCGCAAGCCAGCCGCACCTGCAGGCGCTGGAACCACTCCATGGACCGACAACGATTCGGATGGCCAGGAGTCAGCGGGACACGCCTTCCGCTCAAGGCATCAAGCCGCCGCCGTTCACGTGGATCGTCTGCCCGGTGATGTAGCGGGCATCCGGCCCGCACAGCATGCGCACGACGGCGGCGATCTCCTCGGGCTCGCCGCGGCGTCCGACCGGCGGCAGGCCGCGCCGGTCGTCGGGGCGCGGCGGCGCGCCCGGCAGTCCGCGAACGGTCTCGATGGTGCCCGGCACCACGCAATTCACGGTGATATGTTGCGGAGCGAGGTCGAGCGCGAGCGCGCGGGTCAGCCCGGCGATGCCGGCCTTTGCCGTGATCACGTGGGCGCGGCCGGTCGCGCCCTTGTGCGCGGTGAGGCCGCCGATATTGACGATCGCGCCGCCGCGCGCGCGAGCGAGGTGCGGCAGGCTCGACTGCGTGCACAGGAACGCGCCGTCGAGCACCGTGGCGATGACGTGCCGCCACTCCTCGAGCTTGATCTTCTCGAAAGGCGTTTCGCTGCGCACCGCGGCGTTGTTGACGAGAATGTCGAGCCGGCCAAACTGTTTCACCGCCGCATCCACCATCTCCGCGACCGCGGCCGGATCGGTGACATCGGCGAAATGCGCGGCCGCCTTGCCTCCCGCGGAATGGATCATCGCTACCGTGTGCTTGGCTTCGGCGCGAGAGGTGTTGGCGTTGACCATGACCGAAGCGCCGCCGGCCGCGAGCGAGCGGCAGATGGCACGGCCTATGTTGCGGGCGCCTCCGGTGACCAGAGCGACTTTTCCCGCGAGTTCACTGCCTGGGGTCATGCCCGCGTTGCTGGTCACCGTACGCTCCGAATGTTTCGTCGATTATCCCGCAGAAATCCTGGCACCGTGGCGCCTTAGCGCACGTTTTCGAACAGGAGCAGCAGACCGCCGAGGATGGCGAGGTTGCCCAGCAGGTTGATGCGGCTGCTGTTGCGCTTGACTGGATCCTGCATGCCCCAGAAACGATGGAAGACGAGCGTCGCGACGACGATGAAGACGATGAGGCAGCCGGCGCCGATCGCCGGGTGCCAGTCGGCCAGGAGCATCGCGCTGCCGGCAAGCTGCAAGGCGATGCCGATCCAGAACGCCGCCGCGGGAAAAGGCGTGCGCGCCGCCTTCATGCGCTCGATGTGATCCTGCACGCGCGCCCGGGTCAGATTGCTCAAGCCCGTGGCGAGGAAGCAGGCGACGATGAGCAGCCTGCCGGCGATGTCGAGAGCGTGCGCGTCGGCGTACATGGGAGCGGCGCCGATTATAGCGGCGAGCGGATAGAATGCGCTCGCAACGCCCACCGGAAAATCCATTCATGCCCTTCGCCGACATCAACGGAATCCGCATCAACTACCTGATCCAGGGCTCGGGCCCGCACTTGCTGATGTTTGCGCCCGGCGGCTGGCGCTCGGTGATGTCGCGCTGGACCGCCGCGGGCGGCAAGGAAGCGTTTGGCCAGATGGACGGGCTGGCGACGCTGTCGCGCCATTTCACCTGCATCGCCTACGACCGCCGCGAGTGCGGCCTCTCGGGCGGGCGCGTCGAGCCGCTCCACTGGGGCTTGTACGTCGCGGAGGCGAAAGCCCTGCTCGAGCTCGCTGGGGCGAAACAGGCCTTCATCCTCGGGTCGTGCATGGGCGCATCCCTGGCGCTCGCCTTTGCCGCGCGCCATCCTTCGGCGTGCCGGGGCTTGCTGCTGCACTGGCCGGTGGGAGGCTACCTGTGGATGCGCAAGGGCCACGAATTTTTCGAGCGACACATGAAGTTCGTCCGGGAGAAGGGCTTGAGCGCCGCGGTCGCGCGCGCGCCCAAAGGCGGGAACTTCTGGCTGGATCCGGAAATCGGCCCGTGGGGATCGCCCGCTGCGCTTTATCCGGAATTCGCGGCGCAGCTCGAGCGCCAGGACGTGGATCGCTACCTGGAAACTTGCGCGAAGAGCCGCGATGCGATTTTCAACGACACCATGCCTTCGGGCGCGAGCGGCGCCGAGCTCATGGGCATGCAGATACCCGCGCTCATCATGTCGGGCGCGGACACGCGGCACACGATATCGGCGTCCTGGGCGCTGAAGGAACTGATGCCGCAGGCCGAACTCTGGGACGCGTTTCCGCCGAAGCAGACCGGGCAGAACGTGCTCGAGCAGATACTGGGCTTCAAATCCAGGCTCGCCTAGCGGCGTCAATCGATGGCCTTGATGCCGGCGTCCTCGATGATGCGCGTGTATTTCTGCGTTTCGCGGCGGAGGAACGCACCGAACTGCTCGGGCGTGCTTGCCACCACGGTCATGCCGTCGGCGGCAATGCGCTCCTGCATGTCGGGCTGGTTGAGGATCCTAGCGACTTCCTGCTGCAGCTTCACGATCACGCCCCGCGGGGTCGCTCCCTGGACGAAAAGCCCGTACCAGGTAGTGATTTCGTAGCCCGGCAGTCCCGCTTCGTCGATCGTCGGAATTTCCGCCGCTACGGCAGCGCGCTGCGCGGTGGTCACGCCCAGCGCTCGCAGGCGCCCGTCCTTCAGGTACGGCAACGCGAGCATCAGATTCATGTAGTACACCGGCACGCGCCCGGCGAGCACGTCCGCGAGCGCGCCGCCGGATCCCTTGTACGGAACGTGGGTCATCTTTACGCCCGCCATGGTGTCGAAGAGTTCCGCGCACAGGTCCGACAAGGATCCATTGCCCGGCGAGCCGAAGTTGAGCTCGCCGGGTCGCGCGCGGGCGACCGCTATCAGTTCCTTCACCGATTTCGCCGGCACCGAAGGGTTTATCGCCAGCACCATCGGTCCGGAGGCGAGGCTCGTCACAGGCGCCAGCTCGCGCCCCTGGTCGTAGGGCAGGTTCTTCATGAGAATGGGATTGGAGACGAACCCCGACTGGACGAGCAGCAGGTTGTGCCCGTCAGGCGCGGATTTCGCCACCAGGGCTGCGCCGATCGTGCCGTTGGCGCCGGCCCGGTTTTCCACCACCGCCGGCACGTTGAAACGATCCTTGAATTTCTGCGCGAGGGTGCGCGCCATGATGTCGGTGGAGCCGCCGGCCTGGAACGGAACCACGATGCGCAGCGGCCCCGAGGGGTAGTCCTGCGCGTTCGCTGCCGCGCAAATCATCAGCAGCCATGCTGCCGCCTGTACCTGCAATCCACCCCGCTTGCCCATCGGTCGCCTCCGAGCGTATTGTGACGCGGCTTGGAGCCCGCCACAAACGCGGGGCGGGTCCACGATCCACCACCCTTCCAGCGGAGGAAACCTTGAAGACTTGTTTGATCGGCACTCTTTGCGCTGCCATGGTGTCGCTTGCCGCGCCGCTGCACGCCCAGGACCTGGGCGCGCAGGTGAGGAAAGTGAAGGAGGGAATCTACGTCTATGCCGCAAAGGCGCAGGATTCCAACGTCAACTTCATCCTCACCAGGGACGGACTGGTCATGATAGACACCGGCCAGACTCCCGCCGATTCGCACATCGCCATGGGGATCGCGAAGAAGCTCACGTCGCAGCCGGTGCGTTTTATCCTTCATACCGAGCCGCACGATGACCACACCATAGGCGATTTCGTCTTTTCCCCGCCGGCCGTGGTGATCGCGCATGCCGGCGCCGCCGAAGCGATGAGGAAGGGCGCGGCCGCCAGCTCGCAGCGCAATGAAAAGTTCGCCGCCGAGTATCCGAGTGCGCGGGATGCCCTGAAGGGCTACCGGCAGGTGCTGCCGGCCATCGAGTACCAGCAGAGGATGTCCCTGAACGTGGGCGAGCGGAGTTTCGAGCTGATCTACCTGAAGAACGTGCACAGCGAGGCGGACACGGCGGTGTGGCTGCCCAGGGAACGGGTGTTGTGGGCCGCGGCCGTGGTCGGCGTGAAGCGCTTTCCGAATATCCGCCCGTTTCTCACCATTGCGGACATCCTGGCCGCGATCAAGACGCTGCGTGCCCTGAATCCCGAAGTCGTGATCGCCGGGCACGGGGCGCCGGGAACGCCGCAGCTCTTCGACGAGATGGAACGCTACTACGGCCTGCTGCTCGAGCGCGTGGGCAGGATGGCACGCGAGGGCCGTACGCTTGAGCAGGTCAAGGCCGAGTTGAAAATGCCCGAGTTCGACGACTGGGCCGGCAAGGATCGCCTTCCCAGCAACATCGACGCCGCCTGGAAGGCCGTGAAGGGGAGCTGAGTCAGTTGCCCAGGGCCTGCATCGCGCTGCGGTAGTAGGAAAGGTCCAGGTATTTTTCCGGCGGCGGCACGGCGCCGCCCTTCCCCTCGACTTCGGCTCGCAAGGCAAGCAGGTTGCGGAAACCTTCGAGGTTGAGCTTGGCGTCGGGCGTGAGTCCGAACGTCGGATCGATGAGGAGCGCGTAGGTGCGCTCGGCAATTTCCGGTGCGAGCTTGAGCTTTTCACCGAGCATTGCGATGCACTCGGCGCGATTCGCCGGGGCGAGCGACCAGCGCAGCGCATCCACGTAGGCCGCAAGGTAGCGCTCGAGCGTCTTTCCGTTTGCGCGCGCCCACGAGCGCATCACGAAGACGCCGTCCGCCTGATAGGGCCCGAGCATGTCGATGGTTCGCCCCAGGCTCTTCATGCCTCTGGATACGGCGAGGATGGAAAACGGCGGGTTCATGACCGCGGCAGCGTGCTCGCGGCTCTGGAAGAACGCCTCGAGGCGCGCGCTGCCGCGCCCGATCGGCTTGACCTTGTAGTCCACGCCTTCGCGCAGACCGGCGTTGAGCAGGATTTT